>CAZEAH010000066.1:0-9803 GCA_964510075.1 uncultured Leptospirales bacterium
GGGTACGGTGCGTCTCAGCGCGGGGTTTTTCACGACACATGAAGACATCATATCCGCGATCAATGCCATTCGAGTCCTTGTGGCGAACGGAGAGAGTTCGTGAAAGAGGAATACTGTGTGGCGCTCTTCCATTCGACAAGCCTCGCGCTCCGCGGCGAAAAGCTGTGTCGCGGGGAAGGCATTGCCGTTAAGCTCATTCCAGTTCCGCGCCACCTGAGTTCAGATTGCGGCGTATGCCTGCGTTTTCCGAAAGTCCATGAAGAACGCGTACGCGCGCTTTTCGAGGGGAAGGCGCTCGAGTATGATTCCGTCGTTCGCCTGTAGGCCCTCCCGCTGAAGATTTTTAGGAATTTCATCTCCGTATGCTATCCTTGATACTATGTATGCCCATGATCTTATTGCCAGGACGGAAGAAGAGATGAACAATGAAGAACACAATGTGGTCGATTTGACCACCGTCATGAAGCTTAAAGAGGTTGAAAGCAACCTCAAAAAGGAGATACAGGACCGCCAGCGCGAACTGATCGAGATCATGAACAAGAAGGAGGAATATATCGCCCATCTCGTCCGCGTGCTGCTTGCCAAGATCGACGCGATGGAGACCGCCTCCGGCTCACACGCGCGTATCGTTCCGGTTGAGCCCGGTAAAAAGTCCGGGAAGGACCGGGGATTTTTCCGCGCCGGGCGCAGGTCATGGGGCGGTTTGCTGTAGGCGGTTCAGCCGGTCGATTCGTCTATCCAGTCGAGATACGGAACATGCCCTGCAACTATTGGAATTGCGACGATCTCGGGCACTTCGTACGGATGGAGCGCGACGATACGTTCCCGCAGCGGTTCGAAGAGCTCGAGCCGCGTCTTTATTATCATCAGGCATTCCTCTTCCCTGCACAGCTCTCCCTTCCACGTATATATAGACAAAATTCCTCCGACTATGTTCACACACGCGGCAAGCCGACCGGTAACCAGCGATTCGGCGATGGCTGCCGCGACCTCATTCGACGGTGCGGTGCAGTATACCACAATATGCTTTTCCATCCTCTTCCCCAAAATAATTGTTTACCGGTCGGTGCCGGAAGCTAAGACTATCCCCGTTCTAATAAGACGTCAAGTGCTTGAGCGCGCCGAATGCGGCTTTTTCCGGTGGTGTTTCGGCGAAACTGATTGAACGTATGGGGAACCAGATTACACGGGGAATCATACTCATCGCCTCGGTGGTCATAGGTGTCTGTGCGCCGCCGGAGGTCGGATCGGCCCAGAACGGAGATTATTTTATCATAGGCGCCAACACGGCCCAGAAGGTGCGCTGGGAGGTCAGTTCGAGCCACGGCCCCGGGCACACCGGCCTGATGGCGCTCGACAGCGATCCTGAGAGCTCGTGGATGTCGGAGCGGTCCGAATCGCCGCAATGGCTTCGCGTCGACTTCGGAGCGAAGCGGCTGCTCACAAAAATCGTGGTGGTTCCGGGGTACAGGGACAATTCCCGCATGCTCCGCCGCTGTGTGGTGCAGTTCCTTCATAACGGCAACTGGTTCGATTTTGCTCGTATAGATTTTAGCGGCAATGAGCGTACAGGCCTCCTCGCCCGGCTGAAGGGACGATCCATCTCCACTGATCGCGCCGTGGTGGACCTTGGAGGAGTGGACGCGAACACCTTCCGTATTCTGGTTCCGCCGGAGGCCCTGGTGGACGGTCGGGCGGCGATCGCCGAGGTGGAGTGTTATGTCGGCTCGATGGCCCTCAGGTATTTCGACGAACGCCTCAAAGGCCTGTGCGTTCCGATAAAGAACGCCCTGCTTCCGAAAGAGGACGCGTCGTATCCGAACGCTCCGCGCGCGTACAGGGGGGGCACGCACGCCGGGCTGGACATATATCATTTCTTCGCGGACGGGAGCTACGAAGCTGTGCCGGTGGGTTTCACCACGCCGGTGTACGCGGCGGACGGCGGGACCGTCATCCGCGCAGACTGGACCTATGAATCTCTGACTCCAAGCCAGTGGCGGCAACAGTCAGAGTACACAAAGAGCAATCCCCGAACCTTTGTCCTTCGTTCATTCGGAGGCAGACAGGTATGGCTGGACCATGGAAACGGTGTGGTCACGACCTATAACCATCTGTCCGCTATCGACCCGAAGGTCGTACAGGGGGCCAGGGTGAAGAGGGGCCAGTCGCTCGGTTTTGTGGGCAACTCCGGCCTTCTGGGTGAGGCCGAGGGGAAGAGCTACGGGGCGCACCTCCATTTCGAGATATGGGTGGACGGCTTCTACCTTGGGTACGGAATGGCCGCAGCGGACGTCAGGAAATACTTCGGCTGGATATTCCAGACGGCGGTACAGCCCGGCGACTGATGATCGGTACGTAATTGCGTTGTCGGTGTTTTTTCCTTATGAAAAAGCCCAAAAAATATGATAAGAATAACAGGGATTATATACTTTCTTTCGCCCCTTGAGCCCGATTGTGCCGGCTTTATCTGCAGCCGGGTCCGTGTAACGGTCCGCAGAAAATCGGGAAACACCGGCGAAAGAGGGTAAGACGATTATCATACCGAATACGGCGGTTTCGATGAAAAAAATAAGTGAGTATACGAACGAGAAATTCATAAAAAAGCTCAAGGCGAGGAACAAGTATAAGGCGATCGAGGAACTCGCGCGGCTGTTCGACGGAGCACAGGTATGTTCCGATATCGACGAGCTGGTAAACGCGCTCGTCGAGAGGGAAAAGATAATGAGCACGGGGATCGGTTTCGGTCTGGCGATACCTCATGCGAAGATTAAGTCCGTGAAGGACATAGCCTTCGCGATAGGAATATCGAAGGCGGGCATCAACTTCGATTCAATGGACGGCAAGCCCGTCAATCTCATAATACTGGTCGCGGCCGGCGATCGCCAGCACAAGGATTACCTGACGCTTCTGTCCGGAATTATGTCCATTCTAAAAGATGAAAAGCGGCGTTCGGAAATTATCAACGCGCCCGGCCCCGCGGAAATAATCAATATCCTTTCCATGGAATGATGTCGGGAAGAGGACGCTTCAACTGGGCTGAACTGGCAAAGGCGCAACGCGGCCTCAGGGCCCGGTATGCCAGCACCGACATCTCGAAATACATCTCGCATATCATGTTCTCCGTTGTCCTCGGGCTCTTCGCGGGCGCGGGGGCGGTGGTCTTCCATTCGCTTCTGGAGGGGACCCGGCATTCTTTCGAGTACTTCAACCTGCGGTCGTATCTCGGCGTGGACATCAACATGGTCTTTGTGTTCCCGGTGGTGGGGGCCCTGATCGTGGCGGCCATGACGCGCTATCTGCCTGGTTTGGCCCGCGAGCGCGATGTGACCAGCGTCATCAAGGCGGTTCTCCTGCGTAACGGGTTCATTCCCTTCAAGGTTACGCTGTTCCATTTCTTCGCTCCCATAATATCGATCGGATCGGGCGCGCCGCTCGGGCCCGAGGGGCCCGCGGCGAAGATGGGGAGCGGACTCGGCTCGCTCATGGCCCAGTTCTTCCGCCTGAATCAGCGCGAGATGCGCATGTACACCGTTGCGGGCGCGGGAGCGGCCATCGCGGCGGTGTTCAACGCGCCCATCGCCGGCGTGTTTTTCGGCATAGAGGTAATTTTATTGAACGACCTCAAGAACCAGGCAATGAGCGCGCTTGTCATCTCTTCGGTGGTGGCGGACGTGTTCTCTCGTGCGGTGCTGGGGAACAAGCACGTGTTCAGGATCCCGCAGTATGTTACCGGTGAAATCGGTGAGTTTCCGTATTTTCTGATGCTCGCCATATTGTGCGGCGTTGTTTCGCTCCTCTTCTTCCAGCTCCGCAGGGGGGCGGGCTATCTGTTAACGAAGAAGCTCAAACTTCGTAGCGAGTTCGCGCGGCTTGTTCCGGTCGCCGCGCTCTTTGGCATCGTTCTGCTGCGTTTCCATCAGCTCTACGGAATAGGGTACAATACCATCAACGAGGTCCTCAATCATCATTATTCCCTTGTCTTTGTGTTTGCGCTTCTGGTCCTCAAACTGACTTTTATGGCCCTCTTCCTCGAGGCCGGTTCGTACGGCGGGACATTCGCGCCCTCGCTCATGATCGGCGTGCTTCTGGGGCATTCTTTCGCCCTTACGCTCAACTCGCTCTTCGCCCTGTCGCTTGACCCGGTTGTCTTCGCGCTGGTGGGGATGGGGGGAGTGCTTGCCGGGATCAACGCCATACCGCTGACGTCGATTCTGCTGGTGTTCGAGGTGACCGGGGACTATCACTTTATCCTGCCGCTCATGTTTGTATCGATCATATCCTATCTTGTTGTGATTTACGTCAATCGCGGGGGCACTTATACGCTCGAACTCATGAAAGAAGGGATTGACGTCTCCAAGCGCGGAGAGATGGATCTGCTCGGCAAGATCAAGGTGAAGGAGCTGCGGAAGACCGATTTCAACGTGGTGAGTCACCGCACGCCCTTTCGCAAGCTTACGGATATCCTTATGCACTCGACGTACGGCGACGTGTTCGTGCTCGACGATCGAAAGGAACTCGCCGGCGTGATATCGCTGCGGCAGGTCAGGCAGGCCATAGTGTCGCACGAACTCACCGAACTGTTGATCGCGGGTGACGTGACGGACGAGGTGCCGGTTGTAACGGATGACGACCCGGTGTCGCTTGCCATGCAGAAGATCGAGGAATACGATCTTGAGACCATCCCCGTGGTGAAGTCCGAGAATCAGCGTACGGTGACGGGCGTCCTCACACACCGCGATATAATACAGGCCTACAATCGCCTCCTCGACGCATGGGCCACCGACCAGTTCCTGACCGAATCGAAGCCGGAGAGACGCTAGCGCGGCGCGATTTTCGGCATTGTACTTGACTTTTATCCATCGTAAAAAGAATGAAAGCGACAATATCATGCGGTGAGGTGTTCCATGGCGGAGCGCGAGTATGTATTTAAGGAAATAGAGTCCAGGTGGCAGAAGCGCTGGGAGGAGGCGAGGGTATTCGAATCGCGCCGAGACCCAAATAGAAAAAAATATTATCTGCTCGAGATGTTTCCCTATCCCTCGGGCCGACTGCACATGGGCCATGTGCGCAATTATTCCATAGGCGACCTCATGGCGCGCTTCAAGCGCATGCGGGGATTCAACGTGCTGCACCCGATGGGCTGGGACGCGTTCGGCCTCCCCGCCGAGAACGCGGCGATAAAGGGAGGTATCCCCCCCTACCGCTGGACGCTCGACAACATAGGCTACATGAAGGAGCAGTTCCGCAAGCTCGGCGTCTCGTACGACTGGACGCGGGAAGTGGCCACCTGCGATCCCGATTATTACCGCTGGAACCAGTGGGTGTTCCTGAAGATGTACGAGAAGGGGCTTGCTTACAAGAAAAAGGCCTCGGTGAACTGGTGCCCGTCGTGCAACACCGTGCTCGCGAACGAGCAGGTGGAGGACGGCCTCTGCTGGCGCTGCGAATCGAACGTCACGCAGAAGGAGCTGGAGCAGTGGTTCTTCAAGATAACCGATTATGCCGACGATCTTCTTAACGGGCACGACGAGTTGGGCGACGGCTGGCCGGAGCGCGTTGTGGTGATGCAGCGCAACTGGATCGGGCGTTCGACCGGTCTAACCGTAAATTTTAGACTTGAGAGCGGCGAGGATTTTCCCATATACACGACGCGTCCGGACACCGTGTTCGGTGTGACATTTATGGTGATCGCGCCGGAGCATCCGCTTCTGGACCGCGTAAAAAATCCCAAGGTGCGTGAATTTATCGACAGGTTTAAGTCCCAGTCGCTGGTCGATCGACTCTCTGCGGAGAAGGAAAAGGAGGGGGTGGACACGGGACTCAAGGTTGTCAATCCTTTTAACGGTGACATCGTTCCCCTGTACGTCGGCAATTTCGTACTGATGGAATACGGCACCGGGGCGATCATGGCGGTGCCCGCGCACGACACGCGCGACTTCGCCTTCGCGAGGAAATACGGCATTCCCATAAAGGTTGTTATCGATCGGCCCGGAGACCCCCTGTCGGCGGCGACGATGAACGATGCCTATGTCGACGAGGGCGTGTGCGTGAACTCGGGGCCCTTCGACGGTCTCGGCAATCGTGCTGCCATGGCGAAAATATCGGACTACGCCGAGGAGAAGGGCTTCGGTAAACGGGCCGTTACCTACCGCCTGCGCGACTGGCTTATCTCGCGCCAGCGCTACTGGGGCTGTCCCATCCCCGTGGTGTACTGCGAAAAATGCGGTCTGGCGCTGGTACCGGAGAAGGATCTGCCGGTGGTTCTCCCCACCGAGGTCGAGTTCCGGGGCGACTCGCGTTCGCCGCTTACATTTATGGGAGATTTTATCAACACGACCTGTCCGAAGTGCGGCGGGAAAGCGCGGCGCGAAACCGACACCATGGACACCTTTGTGGACTCGTCGTGGTATTTCGCGAAGTTCACCTCTCCGAAATCGAAGGAAATGTTCGACCGGGAGGAGGTCGATTACTGGATGCCGGTCGACCAGTATATCGGCGGCATCGAGCACGCGTGCATGCATCTGCTCTACGCGCGCTTTTTCAACATGGTCCTCAACGACCTGGGAATCGTCAACTGCCGCGAGCCCTTCACCAGGCTCCTCACGCAGGGGATGGTGATCAAGGACGGCGCGAAGATGAGCAAGTCGAAGGGAAACATCGTGGACCCCGATAAGATAATCGAGGACTACGGCGCCGATACGGCGCGGCTTTTCATGCTGTTCGCCTCGCCGCCCGACAAGGACCTCGACTGGTCCGACAAGGGGGTCGAGGGGTGCTACCGCTTCATAGGCCGCGTATGGCGCATTGTGACAAAATACGCCGAGCGCTATACGGCGGAAAGATGCGCTCCCGACGCGGCCCTTTCGGACGCGCTCAGGGCGCTCCGCATTGAGCTCCACCGCACGGTGAAGATCGTCACCAACGACATCGAGGAGCGCATGCAGTACAACACCGCGATTGCCCGCATGATGGAGCTGGTTAACGCCCTCTATCAGCTTCCGGAGGCCGAGGCGGCCACACCCGACGGAGCGAGAGTCGTCTCAGAGATCTTCGATACGCTGATACCGATGCTCTCGCCCTTCGTTCCTCACGTCGCCGAGGAGATGTGGGCCATGCTTGGCCACGGCGAGATTCTTGTCGACCATCCGTGGCCCTCATACATCGAGGAGCTCACGGTACGGCAAGAGATAGAAATTGTCTTTCAGGTTAACGGAAAGAACCGCTCCAAGGCGGCGGTCGCGCCAGACATCTCAAAGGAGGCGATGGAAAAGATGGCGTTGGACGACCGGCGTATCGCGGAATTCACCGCGGGGAAGCAGGTCGTAAAGGTCATTGTTGTGCCCGGGAAACTTGTAAATATCGTCGTGAAGTGATGGAATAACCGATACGTGTGAAAGAAGCCGGGCAAAAGCCCGGCTTTTTTTTATGTTGTTGAACATTATTGAGTTGCGTTATTTGCGCGCAAATATAATATTTTCATAAATCGCGATGGCATCTATCGAATGGCTATCAACAGAGGGAACCTGAAGGAGTCATACGCTGCCGATAGGTGTGTACGCATCGCGTGAGCGGTCGAGCTCGATACCACTGGAGAGGGGAATCGTTATGAATAATGCCGGGGGGGAGAAGCTGCGCCTGTCGACGAAGCTGGGATTCGGTGCCGGGGACATCTTCGGGGGCGGGTCGCTGGTCATCATCGGGTTTTTTTACCTGTATTTCGTAACGGACGTCCTGCTGATATCACCGGCCCTTGCGGGAATCGTGTTTCTTGTCAGCAAGATATGGGACGCGTCGATCGACCCTATTATAGGGGTTATAACGGACCGCACGCGAACGCGTTTCGGCAGGCGGCGGCCCTATTTTCTGGCCGGGGTGGTTCTGGTTTTCATCGCTTTTTCAATGCTCTGGTACCCTGTCGGGTTCGAAAAGGAGTGGCAGCGGCTCGCCTATGCGCTGGGTTCGTACATGTTTTTCACCCTGGTGCACTCCCTCATGATGATTCCCTACTTCTCCCTGGCGTCGGAACTCACGCTCGATTATAATGAGCGCATCGCGCTCGCGACGGTGCGCATGCTCTTTTCCATGGGCTCCTCGCTGGTATGCGCGGTGGTTCCGTACGAGATTGTGAAAAGGTTTCCGAACGAGGGTACGGGTTTTTTTGTCATGGCGATCGTCTTCGGCCTGGTGTTCGGCTTGCCCTATCTGGCGACGTTTTTATTCACACACGAGCGCAGGGAGTTTCAGCAGGATCTTGAGCCGTTCAGTTTCAGGAAGACGTTCGTGGAACCGTTCCGCACACCCACTTTCGTAAATGTCTTGCTGATGTATCTCTTCACGATGTCGACGATGGATATCATCATGTCCATAATGATGTATTTCATGACGTATTACATGGGAAGAGCCGGGGAGACGAATTATGTACTGGGTGCGCTTCTGTTCTGTCAGATTATCGCCCTGCTCGTTTTTTCATATTTTTCCCGGAAAAAGGGGAAAAAGCGTTCATTCATAACCGCAGGACTGTTTTTTGCCGTCGTAATGGCTTTCAGTATTCTGATAACCAGTGAACAGCCCACATGGGTGATATATGTCTTCGCTTCACTGGTCGGAATTGGTTCCGGAGGGATGGGGATAATGATATATTCAATTCTTCCCGACGTTCCGGATGTTGACGAACTCTACACGAATGAGCGGAGAGAGGGTATCTATTCGGGAGTACTTTCGTTTCTCAGGCAGCTCAGCACGGCGCTCGGCATTTTCATCGTGTCGAACGTACTGGCCTTGGCGGGATTCAGGAAACCGGTTGAACAGGTGGTCGACGGAGTGAAAACGCTGGTCAAACAGCAGCAATCGCCGGAACTTCTCTTCACCGTGCGACTTATGCTCATGCTGATACCCCTCTTGTTTTTGTCCATCTGCGTGTATAACGCATGGAGGTACAGCCTTACCAAAGAACTCCATGATCGGCTGAAGGTTTTTTTGATAGCGCGTCGTGGCGGGTCTTTGAACGAAGCCGAGGAGCGCCGGCTCAAGGCGGCCTTCGAACGCCGGAATGTAGTCGCCTGAGGGCGGAGGAGGGTATAATGGCCGGTAAAAAGGAAATTTCCGCAGGGATTCATATCGCCTTCAGGTTTCACGGAAATTTTTACCACTCTTACAGGGGGGATACGGCGGACGAGCTCGGTTTCGGGAAAGACATCCGTATTATCCGCCGAATAATAGAGGTCCTTGATGATTGCAATTCGAGAGGGATACCGGTACGCGCGACATGGGATTTCGAGAATTATTTTTCGCTCCAGCGGATTATGCCCGTGTACTGTCCGGATATTATCGATTCGATATCGAGGCGCACGCGCGCGGGGACGGACGAGGTGCAGGTGATGTCCTACAATAACGGTATGATGAACGCTCATACGGCCGCGGAGTTCGACGCGGCGATCGCCAGGGCCATATCGAATCCCGAAGGTTCGGGAGTGAAGGACGTATTCGGCTCGTTCGCGCCGATGGTGCGCCCCCAGGAGATGATGTATACGCCGTCGCACCTGTCGCTCTATCCCCGGCATGGAATTGGAGCCATCAGCCTCTATTACAGCGTGATACCCTTCAATGGATTCAGCGCGTTTGTTCCACCCCTATCATTAATCGAAAAGTATAACCCCCTCTGGCTGACGGCCAATGGAGTCAGGGAGAGAATGGTTCTTGTCCCGGCATACAATCCCGGCGACCTCGTCGACAATATCTCGCTCCGCCGGTGGGTCAAGCGTCTGCGGCGGGAACAGCTTCGCATGCAGTAACCGGTCGATCTG
>CAZEAH010000067.1:0-9769 GCA_964510075.1 uncultured Leptospirales bacterium
CACCGGGCAGAAGGCGCACCTGTTCCAGTGGCAGTTGCGCGTCAGGCGGAAGCTCAGACTCGCGTTCTCGGTGGGCGGCCGTATCGAGCAGGTCTCGAATGGCTCCAGGGAGGCGGCGTGGAGGGCGCTCATAGGCTGCCCGCCCCCTGAGAGATTGAGGCGGGTGCCGGGCGCGCCGCAAATTGTGCTTTACGGATCATCGCTTTCTCCGCAGGCTTACATCATGGACATCGGCAAAACACTTATCATCCTGGGCATCGTCATCGCGCTCGCCGGCGTGTTCGCGCTGTACGGAGACTCGCTTCCCGTCATACAGAACCTCGGCCGGCTCCCGGGCGACATCACCATCAGGAAAGAGCATTTTACCGTGCATATACCGCTCGCAAGCGGCCTTCTGATAAGCGTCGTGCTCAGCCTGGTACTGTACCTCGCCGGCAGATGGCGATGAACCGGCGGCGACGGCGATTGGCGCCCCTCACTCCCCTTCCGCGGCGCCGAGGGTCCGGCGATCCACGCCTGTACCCCGCGCATCAAAAGAAGCGACGCCTGTCTTTTAAAAAGCCAGCCCGTGGAGGCCGCGGCCGCAATCCGAACTTTCAGCCGAACGGCGGTCAGTCCTTCTTTCCGGCGGAGGACGCAAGAGGTTCGGCGATCACGCAACGAAATCCCGTGTACCGAGACCTTTCCTCCGGATCACTCCAGAAGCGGTTTGCCGAATAGGGAACGCCGATAAAACTGCACGAACTCCCGCCGCGTACGACCCGGCCCTTGCCGGACTCGGGCCCTGAGGGATTTTTTTCGGGGCTTTTCGTATAATATGCCTCGCCGTACCAGTCCATGCACCATTCATCGACGTTTCCGCACATATCGTGCAGGCCCCAGGCGTTGGGCTTCCTGCGGCCGACCGGGCGGGGCGCAAAGTCGTTCGCTGATCTGGTGTTGCCGGCATACCAGCAATAATCCTCGTCGAAATCATCACCCCAGTAGTAGCGGGTCGTACTTCCCGCCCGGCACGCGTATTCCCACTCCGCCTCTGTCGGCAGGCGCACCGCCGCTTTGCCGCGTTCGCCCAGCCTGGCGCAGAACGACATCGCATCGTTCCAGCTCACCTGCTCCACCGGGTTGTCACCCCCCTTGAATCGGCCGGGATTGTTCCCGACGATCGCCTCGTACTGCGACTGGGTGATTTCATATTTACTGATCCAGAAGGGGGCAACGGTCACAAAGTGCGCGGGATGTTCATCGTTCTCGCCGGTACCTTCGGGCGACCCCATCATGAAGCTTCCCCCGGGGATATAGACGAAAACAACACCCTCCAGTTTTCTTTCCCGACCGCCTCCACGCGCGATAAATACCTTTCTTTCAAGCTCCGCCGTCGTCATCACCTCTTCACCAAGCAGGCGCGCAACGGCGTTGAACGTCTCCACGACGGCCGGCGTTGAGAATATCACAAGGTCTCCCTCTATGAGAGCGCGGGCGTCTCTCAGCGCCGCCTTCGCGTCGCCGTTTTTCCCCTGAATGTTGAAATACTCCACACGGTCGCCGAGCGCCCGCACACGGGAAAGAAGGTAATTTTTTCCGGTCGTTTCAGTCGCGGCAAGACGCGCGGCATGGCGCGCCGCGAGCTCGTTTTTCCTTGAGGTGTCGTATATCCGTCCGATGTCTTCGGCCGCGGCCCTGTACTCATCGAGCGCCGCGGCGAAGGCGAATCCCGCATACAACGCGTCTCCCTTCCTCAACCGAAGCCCGGCAAGCGCGGCCGTCAGGGCGTCGTTCCTGTTCGCCAGAGCCGCGGCGACCTCCGCCAGTCCCGGAGGGGCATCACGCATCGCCCCGGGATTTCTTAACATTTCGTCGAATTCCGCCACCCCGAACGCCTTGGCGTACGGCGAACGCGCGATATCCAACCTCATTTCATCGTATCGCGCGAGCATGTTCCGAAGCCGCTTTTCATCATCGGCTTTCAGCTTCGCCGTTTCCGCGTCAAGCCTGCCTATCGCTACCTTGTATTTCATCGCGAAGGCCGTATCAAAACGCCGCCCCACGCCTTCCATAAAATCGCCGAGCGCATCGCGCTTCTGGGGCGTGAGTTTCGTCTCGGCCCGTTCGATCACCGCTAAATATTTACCGAGCGCTTCATCGTAGCGCTTCCTGGCGAAGGCGTCGTCTCCCTCCTTTACAAGGCCTTTCAGGTATTCGAGGATTCCCCGCACGGCCTCATCGCCGGTCGTGAAAGTCATAACGGCGACATCGAGCCCCACCTCCGCGCCGATTGTAACCGGCGTGATCCGCACCCCCTCATCGAATGCCGTCTTCGCCGGTCCGCGCACCACGTACGCGGGATTGACGAGTTTCTTCGCGGCCTCGGCGCAGTAATGCTCCAGGTCCATCGCGGCGAACGAAAGAACCACCATTGACTTTTTCGTCACCGAAAGGGTCGTGCGGTCCCGAAGCAGGGTGCGCGCCGTAAGCCTCAACCCGGTCCCGTCGCCCGTAAGCTCTCCGTAGATGATCTCGTCGGCGTCCACCGCGTCGGCCATCTGCCGCTGGCAGGTCTCGGCGCCGCAGCCGGTGGCCATAAGCTCGGCCGCCTTCCTGAACAGCACCCTGACATCCTCGTCGGTCAGCACGCGGTATTCTTTCCCGAAATTTTCGTAAAGAGCGAACTCAAGACGCTCCCGGACCTTTTTCGCCAGAGGCGCGCTCACACCGTCGGCGGTTATGGACGAAATGTAGAGCTTCTTTAATGAAGCACCCTGTCCGTTCGCGTTAACAGGCGGATAAAACAGACCGGTGCACAGGCACAGCACCGGGATGATCGTTTGGATAAGCATCGCTCGTTTGATTCGATCCGCAACCATTGCGCTCTCCCGTTATCGAAACCAGGTATTCGCATTCGCGTTTTCCGGATCGGCAGCGTATTTCACTTCCCTGCGTGCCGTTCGCCGGATGCGTCAATGGCGCCGACTCTATACGACATAGCTCCCCGAATGCAATCATTTTTCATTGCGGGTTACGACCTAAAACAATCGGCGGGGGCGGCTCGCCCCGCCCGGTTCGTCCGCTCTGCGATATGAATGGCACGCTCGGGAGGCCGCACGACCCGCCGGCGGCGGTCCCCCTTCATCCTCACCACACCTGGTACATCACCTCGGCGAAGCCGGGCATGTCCTTCACCTCGAGCCGCGTGCCGTCGTCGAGCACGACGAAGCCCGTATAATATCCTATGGCCTTGTTCAGATATGCCTCGGTGGCGACGATCTGAATGATTTCGGACATCGAGAAGAGCGACCACAGCTGCTTCAGAAAGCCGAACATCTGCGCCAGCGTGATGTCGGAGTGGATCAGGTAGGCCGGGCGCAGGCTCAACTCGCACCTGCCGTCGTCCGAGGTGAAGGTCCACGGCTTCATGTAATCGGAGACGTCGTACCTCCACACCACCCGGCCGAGCTTGTGCACGCGGCCGCCGTACACGACTCCGTTCTCGGTGGAGCCCGCCTTCGCGCCGAAGCCGTAGCCCAGGTTGAAGCTCAAGAGCTTCCCGCTCACCGTGTGCCCGCCGGCGGCCCACAGCCACCGGTTCTTTTTCGGCCACGCGCCGCGGCCCCAGTCCAGCACGCCGAAGCTCTCGCCGCTTTTTACCGGGTAGGTAGTTCCGCGATAGGTCATCTCCCCCTCGACCGAGAGGGACGGCAGCTTGTACTCGTAGAAGAAGTGGAGCGGATCGTCGAAGGGGGTGATGATCGCCAGCGCCTCGGACCCGTGCTCGCGGAAGACGAGCCTTCCCGCGATCGTTTCCCCTCCCTCGCGCTCGTCGAAGCGGAATTCCGCCGTCCGGAGGCCGTTCTGTTTTCGTATAACCATAAAGGAGTTTCCCCTGCGGAATTCCAGGTCTCCTTTCGGATCGTCGGGGAAGACGATCGCGCCCGGGCGAACCATCAGCGTGCGCGCGAGGACCTCCTTGCCGGTCTCCATGTCGAAGAGCTCGACGCTCCCCATGCCCACCGTGGCGATGTCCGAGATGGTGACGCCGCCCGCGTAGCGGCCGCCGTAAAACGTATAGTGCTCCCATTTCTTTACGCGCCGGGCGTCGGCGCGGATGTTATCCGGATTGAATCGCACAACGGGGGTGCGGGCCCATCCGGTCACCGCGAGCTTTCCGCTCTCATCGAGCAGGTCGGTTTTTTTGACGATTTCGACCTGCTTTGATTTCAGCACGTCGGGAGCGGGTATCGGCTCGATCGACTTGCCGTGCTGGTCGACGATTTTCCCGTCGCCGGCCTTTTCGGCCGAACACGCCGCGATGACCGTCATTGCGGCAAGAAGGACGGCATTGAGCGCGAACATCGGAACCTTCGACATGATTCCACCTCGCATACGGGGATACTCAGTCCACCCGCTTCACTATCACCTCGGAGCCCGTATGTCAAGCCGGACTCCCCTTTCGCCTGTTGATTGAATGGATATGCCGTTATGGGCGCCGGTCGTGTCCGCATTCCGAGGTCTCCTTTCCCGAAGACGGAGGGCACGATGCGTACGCCTCTTTCCCCCGGATCTGAAGGTCGGTGAATGATCCGCATGCTATTGTACACCTTTTCTAAGCCGCCGATTTCCGTGCGGCGCCATATAAAATATTTGCCTAAATCCGCTTCCTTTGAAAGAACTGCCGTAGCGACGCGCATTCAGAAACCCAGGACAATCAAATGGACCGGTTCATATCGATACTCATCCTCTCCGTAATCGTCATTACGTCCATTTTCTATTACTTCATAGCCGTGCTCATCTGGCTGCTCACGCGCCCGTTCGACCGGCGGCTGCGCCTGCTGCACCTGTACACCTGCTACTGGGGCGCCTTTTATACGTATATAGTGCCGGCGTGGAAGATACGCGTGGAAGGCCGCGAGAAGATCCGCCGCGACGCCACCTACGTCATCGTCTCCAACCACCAGTCGCAGCTCGACATCCTGGTGCTTTTCAGGCTTTACGTGCACTTCAAGTGGGTGTCCAAGAGCGAGATATTCAAAATCCCGCTCATCGGCTGGAACATGGTGATGAACCGCTACATCAAGCTCCGAAGGGGCGATAAGGAGAGCATCGCGCAGATGATGGCCGATTCCGAGGAACGGCTTGCCGAGGGGAGCTCCATCTTCATCTTCCCCGAGGGCTCGCGTTCGCCCGACGGACACCTCAAGCCCTTCAAGATGGGGGCCTTCATCCTCGCGAAGAAGATGAAGGTGCCGATCCTGCCCGTCGTGGTGGAGGGGACGCGCCACGCCCTGCCCAAGTACAGCATCAACTACCACGGCACGCACCGCATCCGCGTGCGCGTTCTCGACGAGGTGCCGTACGAAAGCTTCGCCGGCGCGAGCGAGGAGGAGCTCTCGAAGCGCCTGTGGGGAATAATCAATACGGAGCTCGTGCGGTTGCAGAAGGAGTTGAGCCCGGCATAGGCCGCTTCCAGGGCGCCGGCTTTAACCTTCCGCCGAGCATGCAAGCTCCACCTTCCCTTTTTCCGAGAGGTTCAACACGATGGACTTCATCCTCGTCATGGCCTCTATGGAGTAGCGGGTGCCCTGCGTTCCCAGCCCCGAGGACTTGGCGCCCATAAAGGGGAAGTGGTCGGGCCCGCGCTGTGTCTTCGCGTTGATCTGCACGGTACCCACGTCGAGCTGCATGGCGATGTTGATCGCCGAGTTGATGTCGGCGGTGAAGATGCTCCCCTGAAGCCCGTACTCCGACCTGTTTGAGATGTCGATGGCCTCCTGGATGCTCCGAACGCGCATGACCGGAAGCACCGGCCCGAAGGGCTCCTCCCACGCAACGCGCATGTCGGTCGTCACGTCGTCGAGCACCGTTGGATGCATGATGTTCCCCTCGCGCCGGTTACCGCACACCAGTTTGGCGCCCTTCTCAAGCGCGTCGTCGATGAGTCCCTGCACGTAGTCGCACTGGGCCGGCGATATGAGCGCCGAGATGACCGGGTTGTCGCGCGGAGGACCCGCGGAAAGCTTCGAGACAAGCTCCGTTATGCGATCTACCAGTGCGCGCGCGTTCTCCTCGAAGACGAGCACCCGCTTTACGGCCGTGCAGCGCTGGCCCGAATACGAAAACGCGCCCGAGACGATCTGTGAGGCCGTCAGTTCCAGGTCCGCGTCGGGAAGCACGAGCGCCGCGTCCTTGCCGCCCAGCTCGAAGAGGAGCGGCACCATGGAGGCCTTCGAGGCGATGCGGCGTGCGGTCGAGGAGCTCCCGGTAAAGGCGATCATGCTTATGCCCGGATGGGAGACGATGTAATCGCCGATCTCCTCCCCTTTGCCCGTTACGATTGAAAGCACGCCGTGAGGCAGGCCCGCCTCGGCGAGGATCGCCCCGAAGTACAGGCAGGTCATGGCCCCCGCCGACGGGGGCTTCACGACGCAGGCGTTCCCCGCGGCGAGGGCCGGCGCGATCTTGGTCCCGGTGAGGTTGAAGGGATAATTGAACGGCCCGATGGCGAGCACCACGCCGAGCGGCACGCGGTAGGAAAGGGATATCTTGTCGCGCTTCTGCTGGGCGAAGACGTCGCTGAACTTGGTCTCGCCCTCAAGGCGGAGAGCGTCCTCGGCGGTGAAGTCGAAGATCTCGGCGGTGCGGACGATCTCCTCGCGCGCGCTCTTGATGGGCTTTGCGATCTCGTCGCAGAGGATTTCGGACAGCGTGTCGGCCTCGCGCTCCATGATCCTGGCGGCCCGGTGCAACAGCTCCGCGCGCTCCCTAAGCGGCGTGTCGCGCCAGCACGGGAACTGTCTCCAGGCCGAGGCGATCACCGCGTCCACCTCGTCCCTGGTGACGGCCTGGGTCCGGCCGAGCACGCTTCCGTCCACGGGACTGCGCACGTCCATCAGCTTCCCCGAGGCGGATGCCCTGTACGTCCCTTCCGCGAAATAGTGATACACTCCGGCGGAGCGCACATCATCGAAGAAAGTCGATCTGCCCATTGCCGCCACCTCCCGAAAGGATTAACCGCGAGCCGTGAGCATAGCATGCGAAGCGGCGGCGCGCCAGAATATTTTTTTGGGAGAGCGTTCGAGGTCGGCGGACAATCGTCCGTGCCGGTCCGCCCCTCAGTGCTTCCCGAGCATGCCGGAAAGGCGGGCCAGTATGCGCTCCGCGCGCGGCACCGTCCCTTTACGCGCGGCGAATTCCATGAACGATATGAGCACCGTATACATCACGGCGAAGAATGTATCGGGCGCGGCGACCTTGCGCGGCATGATCTCGACGCACACCTCGACCGCGCGCTGGGCGGTCCAGTCCGCCGGCATGAGAAGAAAGTAATTGTACATAAACTCACCGAAGGCCGTAACGATTGTCCGGGCGTTCGCGCGTTCATCCTCCCCGAGGGCCCCGAAGAGCGGGCTTTTTTCGTACTCGTCGAACATCCCGGCGACGATCCTGCCGGCCTCCGCGAAGGCCTCCTCGGAATATTCCCCGACGGCCTCGTCGGGCATCCGCTCCTCCTCGTCCAGCGCGAGCGCGTCGACGGCCGTCTTGACGTGCAGCACTATGGCCGGCAGGTGTTCGTCGCGGATCTAGCCCGAATAGCCCTCCGGCCTGTCCAGCACCAGGCCGCTCAGGAAACCCATCAGAATGGGCTGTTCAGCCTCTCCGGTGATGAGCTCGTCGAAGAACGAGTCGACGGTTTCCTCCTCCTCTCCCAGCTCCTCGTAGCGGTCCAGGTTGCGCTCGAGCAGATAATCGAGAAACGCGCCGCTTTTCGGAGGAACGGCGCCAAGCGTTTCCTTCATTATAAACCAGGCCGTGGCCGAAACCGTAACCAGGAGATCGCGCTCGTCCTCGTTG
Organism: uncultured Leptospirales bacterium; assembly: GCA_964510075.1. Lineage (GTDB taxonomy): Bacteria > Spirochaetota > UBA4802 > UBA4802 > UBA5368 > MVZN01. The sequence continues at coordinate 7,843 of CAZEAH010000067.1, forward strand.
AATTCGTCGGCATCCACCTCCACGAGATAGCGGAACAGCTCCTCCTGTTCGTCGCGCATCCGCGCAAGTATCGCCTCCATGGGGTTCGCGCCATACGATCCCATTCTGTTTACGGCCGTGTTTATGTCGTTCTCGCTTATAAGCTTCATCTTTTCTCCATTTGCCTCATATACCGAGTTTAATGAAACGATAAGGCGGTTTTCGGTCCAGAAGAAAACTCCGGGGACCCGGGGTGCGGCACTTACGTAAAAAAGGTGCTCTACAATTAAAACTTCCGGTCGTATGAGATCGCCGCGTCGGCCCGCGGCCTCCTATAAACATATTTTTGGGTTACGAAATGACTCCAATGCTATGAACCGCCCCTGCGCGGTTTGGCCCGCGCCGTGGGCTCGGCCGCCATCGGATCGTCGGGCCAGTAGTGTTTCGGATAACGCCCCGCAAGCTCCCGGCGCACCTCGGCATAGGCGCGCTTCCAGAATCCGCCCAGGTCGCGCGTTATCTGGACGGGCCTGCCCGCCGGGCTCAACAGATGCAGAAGCGCGCTTTCTCCCCCTATGCCGGGCGTATCGGCGCAGCCGAAGAACTCATGCAGGCGCGCCGCGATGACCGGAATCTCGCCGCTTTCATAATCGACCGCGCGGCGCGAACCGGAGGGAAGTTCAACCTGCTCCGGAGCCTCCGTGTCGAGCCGGGAACGAAACGAATGCCCCAGGCGGAACATGAGGGCGTTGCCGAGCGCGCTCTCCGTAAAGACCTCTCCGCGCGTGTAGCTCCCGAAGGGCAGCAGCCACCGCCGCGCGTCGCGGACCAGAGCTTCGTCCGAAAAATCGGGCCAGCCGCTCACCCGCCCGCGCCTCTCTACGAACCTGCAGCGCGCGAGGAGGCGCCGCGTGCCCCCGCTCCACGGCAGAATTACCGTACCCTCCTCCACGAGCCGCCGCATCACCGCCTCGCGAATCTCGTCTTCGCCGAGCGCGGGCGCGCTCTTTTCCTCGAGGAGCAGGCCCCCGGCGTAGACGAACGATCTCGCCGAAGGGCGCCATCCCCTCCATTCGAAGCGCGTCTCCACGCGAAGCGGCGCGAATGTCCGCTCGATAACTTTCCGCGCGACCGGCGCCGCGCTGTACACGCGCGCCTCGGTCCGGCCGCCGTCAATCTCCGGCGCGACGAGAAAATCCTCCGCGGAGGGAAAGCGCGCCGGTATGCGCGCGCCCCTGCCGCCGGACATCACCCATCGGTCCGCGCCGCTCCGCCCGGCCAGGCGGTCCGGATAGGCCCACAGCAGAAGCTCCCCGGCGAGCGAGGCGTCGACATCATCGACTCTGAAAGCGCCGCCTCCGCAGAGACGGATCACGCGCCGCGCCTCGTCGCGCACGCGTTCGGCGCGCGTATCCGAAAGGACCCCGCGCGCGCCGCGCGCCCACGACAGCCACTCCTCGATCCGGTCGCGGAAATCGGCGCTCTCCGGGCGACCGCCGCCGCCCTCCTCCAGAATCGCCGCAATGAGCGCCGCCGTCGGCGCCGTACCCGCCTCACCGGCGCGAAGAATCATGCGCGCGAGGCGCGGATGAAGCCCCAGTCGCGCGGCCTTTACCCCCTCCGGAGTGACCGAGCCCTTCGCGACGAGCCCGAGGTCCTCCAGGAGCGCCACGGCCTTTCGTATGTGCGCCTCCGGCGGAGGCGTCATCCATGCCAGGTCGAGCGGCGAAGCGGCTCCCCACGCGGCCGTCTCGAGCACGAGCGGCGCGAGGTCGGAGTCCAGCACCTCCGGAGCGCCGTACGGTTCGAGGCGCTCCCCCTCCTCCCACCAGCGCAGGCACAGCCCCGGCCCCAGCCGGCCCGCGCGGCCCGCGCGCTGTATGGCCGAAGCGTTCGATATGCGAGATGTCTCTCGGTGGTCCATGCCCGTGCGCGGGGAGAAGCGCAC
>CAZEAH010000068.1:0-9725 GCA_964510075.1 uncultured Leptospirales bacterium
AGCTTCGAAAGCACTAATTGCACCTGCTGATTACTTTCAGTATCGGGACCGAAATTCCATGCATCAGCGAATTGTTTTTCACCATCAAGCAGGCGCTGGCCCAGCATCAGATATCCGGACAATGATTCCAGTACATGTTGCCATGGACGGGTGGCCTCGGGGCTTCGGATAATGAGCGGAACTTTTTGTCCGACGGCACGAATCAAATCGGGGATCAATCGATCCTCCGACCAGTCACCACCGCCTATTACATTTCCGGCCCTGGCGGAAGCCACGAGAGGTGATCCCAGCTCATTAAAGAAAGATTTTCGGTAGCTGTGCACCACCATTTCAACACTTGCCTTCGAAGCGCTGTAGGGGTCGTATCCACCCAGCCGATCGCATTCACGGTACCCCCACACCCACTCCCTGTTTTCATAGCACTTGTCAGTGGTAATAACAACGATTGCTTTTAAGTCCGGGCATGCTCTTGCCGCTTCGAGAACGTTAACCGTTCCCATAACGTTAGTCGACCATGTCTCCAGAGGATCGCGGTATGAGCGCCGAACCAGGGGCTGTGCGGCGAGATGGAAGATAACTTCTGGTTTTGCCTGCCTTACAACCTCATTCAATTTCGTGAAATCGCGAACATCCAATCGGATATCGACAATATTCACCCCCAAAAGATCCCAGTGGTTCGGATCAGTTGAAGGATCCAACGAAATCCCGGTTATCTCGGCCCCCAGCTCGGCAAGCCAAAGCGCAAGCCAGCTACCCTTGAAACCGGTATGACCCGTAAGCAGCACGCGTCTACGGTTATAGATGTCATTAAAAAATATCATGGCCAGACCTTCCAGGGCGCTTTCCCTGATTCCCAGAGATCTTCTAATTGCGTTTTATCGCGAAGAGTGTCCATCGGTTGCCAGAAACCACGGTGTTCATAGGCAACAAGTTGACCCTTCCCGGCGATTTTTTCCAGAGGTACACCTTCCCAGTGAGTACTATCTCCATCTATATACTGTATTACTTCTGGTTGAAGAACAAAAAATCCGCCGTTTATCCATGCTCCATCGCCTGGTGGTTTTTCCTGAAAACCGAGAACGGTATTTCCTTCCAGCATAAGCGCGCCATACCGCCCGGGAGGTTGAACTGCACAAACTGTAGCCAGCCTGCCATGTTTCTTATGGAACTGTACCTCATCCGTAATATTAATATTTGCAACCCCATCACCGTAGGTGAAACAGAAAGAATCTTTAGGTTCAAGGTATCCGGCGACTCGTCTGAGTCGACCTCCCGTCATTGAATGATCCCCCGTGTCCACCAGCGTGACCCGCCAGGGTTCGGCCTTCCGCTGATGCACCTCCATACGGTTCTCGCTCATATCGAAGGTGACGTCGGACATGTGCAGAAAATAGTTAGCGAAGTATTCCTTTATGATATACCCTTTATACCCCAGACAGATAATGAAATCGTTGATACCGTGCGCCGAATAGATCTTCATTATGTGCCAGAGTATGGGCCTTCCCCCTATTTCGATCATCGGCTTGGGGCGAAGGTGCGACTCTTCGCTGATTCTCGTACCCATACCACCCGCAAGGATAACAGCTTTCATTGGCATCCACCGTATGAAAATGATTATTCTGTATAAAGGTCAGATATTCACGTCTCTGCTCATCTTCCCCGGCCTGAGCGCTTTCCCGATACTGTCCGCGTACTTACCTGCTTCGGCTTTTTTCGCGTCAAACTGGCTGTTTATTTCGGCGAGGATATTCGCGTCAAGACCCGCTTGGGTATGTTTCGCGTTGATCTTCCACAATTCAGGGTCCTCTCGAAGAATCTGAAACACATCGTGGATATCGGGTGTCGCGTCTTCCGGAAAACAGCCGTAGAGTGTCCTGAAAAGCTCATAGTCTTCGGGATAATCGCAGGTCAACCTCTTTTCTTCTTTAAATGGACTGTTCGCGACAATGAGCTCGCCGACCCTGAAAAAATCAGGCCTGTTGATGAACGGCCCCCATATCTCGGTATTGGATTCTTTCTTGATCCGGTTCACGATCTGCAGCGCTTTCGTATTGAGCATATAGGGGCCACAGCCGATCGGCAGTCCTTTCGTATAGATAAAGTCAAACTCCTCCCGCCTGTACCAGTCGGCGATCAAATCCGAGATATATATGGAAAAGAGAGGATTATCGGCCGTGATGCTGATAAACGCATCGTAACCGTAATACAGCGCCGCCGAAAGCAGCCTGTCCAGAACGTCGTCCTCGGAACCGATAAAGAACCGGACCCGATGTTTTAACGCATACTCGTATAATATGGAATCCTGGGGATTGCCCGAAGTACACAATACCACGCCGTCTATATTGTTCACCTTTTTACACCGCTCGATTACGCGGTCCAGCACCGTCTTTCCGCAGAGATCGAGCAGGATTTTGTACTCGAGCCTGCTGCTTTTCAACCTGGCCGTAATAAAGAAACCGATTTTCATGACAGTTTTTCCCGTAGAGAATTTCCGAATCGTCGATGCGCCCGTTTTTACTTTTTCATCCCGGTGTATTCTTCGAGCGATCGTTTCCTGAATTCGTATTTCACTTTCTTAAAATCAACGATCTCGTCTTCCTCGATGGTATCGACCGCCTCCAGCCCGATAAGGCTGAAAAAAGCGTTCTGCCGTATCGACGACTGTTCCTCGGTGCGTTTGAAACACAGGTTGTCGGCGGACAATTTCTCCCCTTTGCCGATCCTTTTCCTCGCGACAATCGCCTTCTTCGTGGGGCCGGTATTCCCGTAGTTCAGCTCGGGCAGCGACACGGCGATATCCCCGGTGCCCCGCACGAGCAGGGCCAGGTCCATCAGTCGCCTGATCGTCCGCATCTGATCCCTGCCCACCGCGGCGTGGAAGTCTATCCGCTGCACCCCGAAGTCCGGGGTGTAGTGCTTTTCGAGGATATCGAATCCCATCATGGCGGGCATGACGCTGATTATCTCGTTATTGGGATCGTCATAACCCGTATGATCGGCATACCCGACCGGCAGAGAAAAGAGGTCGCGAATCTTGATCATCTTGGCGAGGTTGATGTCCTTATAGTCGGTCGGATAGCTCTGAAACCCGTACATCAGCAGGATGTCGGTCTTGTTTTTCCCGGCCAGGTGCTCCACCGAGCACTGTATTTCATCGAGCGACGATCCGCCGATCCCGAGTATCACCGTACCCTTGAATTTCGCGACCTCATCCAGCAGGTGATAGTCGTTCAGCCCGCTTGAATGCACCTCGATGGCGAACAGCTCGGGATAGTGTGTATTGATAAATGACGCGCTCGCCACATCATCGCACAATGCAACAATGTCGAGTTGCTTCGATCTCGAGTGATCCAGGATTCTGATCCACTCTTCCCGCGAAAAGAGCCATTTCCTTAACTGTTCGAGCAGAGGATGCTTTTTCTGGATATAGGTTTCCGGTTCGAGCATCAGGTGAAATTTAACCGCGTTCAGGTCAAGCTCCGCGATATCATCGATCATCCTGAATAGATACTTTATATCGCCTTCATGATTATAAGCCGTCTCGCCGATTATAAACCCTTGTCCTCTCTTATACATAAGCCCTTACCCGATCTGTATTATTTCTCTTCGGTCCTACACTCATATGATCAGCTTCCCGACCGTCTTGCGGTACTCGTCCCACTGCCCTATGTCTATGTAATCATTGGCATTGACCGGGTACGTAAACACCCTGCGACCCGCCTTCATCAGCTCTTCAATAAGGTCGGTCATGTGGAAAATCTTACCCTCCGGTATCAGGTCGAGACATTCCCTGTTGACGAAATAGACGCCGGTATTGATCGTAAAGGTATGCTCCGGCTTTTCCTGTATCTCCGAAATGGCGCCGTTTTTCCCGAAACGAATGACGCCATAGGGTATCTGGTAATGCTGGATCGCCGACAACACCGTCAGTTCCGATTCGTTCTGCCTGTGGAATTTCAGCACTTTCGCGTAGTTGGCCCGCACGAGAATGTCGCAGTTTGAAAGAATAAACGTTCCCTTCATCACGTCATCGAGCAGTTTCAGGCATCCCGCGGTGCCGTAAAAATCGTCCTCGTATACGTAGTCGACATTGTAATCACGCTCTATGCTGTTAAAATAAGCCTTTATCATATCGCCCTTGTAATTAAGGGTAAAATAGTAATCCCTTACTCCACAGGCAAGAAACTGATCGATTATCAATTCGGCGATCGTTTTCTCCCCGATCGGAATGAGCGGCTTGGGCAGCACTTTCGTGAAGGGCTCCATCCGGGTGCCCTTGCCGCCGGCCATGATCACGACGGGGACGTCAATCTTCTCCACGGACTCGGTCAATTGCGTTCGCTCACCCCTGAAAACGGTGTCCCAGGTGACAAAATCAAGCACGCGCATCTCCCTGTCCACGATTGGAACAAGCTCGATCTTTTTCTCAATTAAGATTTTCTTGACCGCTTCTTCGCCCGCCTCTCCGGCATATAAAAATATCGGTTTCGTATTGAACACATTCTCGATTGAATCATCGATCTTCTTTCCGGCGAGGATTGCCCTGCGGACGTCTCCGTCCGAGATCGCGCCGCGAAGCTTTCCGCCTTCATCGACCACGAGCAGCACCTTTTCGGCGGTGAGGTCAAGCTGCTTCATCGCCTCCTTGATGCTTATGTTTTCGGGCACGGTCAGGTTTTTATTCATACCGTATAGTCGAATGGTCCGCGTTAAAATTTAATGTCATAAAATCCTTTTTTTATGTCCAGGTCGCCAATCCGACTTTTCAGGATATCGTGAATCTTTCCGGCCGAGTTTCCATCCCCGTAGGGATTGACCACTTTCCCGCACAACGCCAGATGAGCGGCGGAGAGAGCCCGGTTCAGCGCGTCGTTTATCGCGTCTCTTTCAGGCGCGCAATCGATCACGCTTGCCGCACGGATCCGCCCCTTCTGGCGGTCCCCTATATTGACGGTCGGCTTACCCAGAGACGGAACCTCAACAATGCCGCTTGATGAATTACCCACCACGACGTCGACGTGACTCACCGCTGATAGATAATTGCGCTGGCCGAGCGAGGTATAGGCAAAGAACCTGTCCGGCCGTTTTTTCACGAACTCATCGATCATGGCGATAATGATCCTTCCGCCGGTGTCAGCGTTGGGTTTCGTAAAAATAATGTTCAGATCATCATGGGTTTCCAGTGCCTCGAGTAGGTTCTTAAACTGTTCGGCCGCTGAATTGTCCTCGAGTGTAACGGGATGAAATGTTACGAGAGCGCATCCGGGGCCGAAGCTGCAGGCAAGCGATTTCTCGAGTTCTTCTTTCGACAACAACCCGACCGATTTTATATTGTCAATGCCGAGCGCTCCGACATTGAAGACCGTTTCGGGAGGTTCCCCGAGCTGGATCACCCGCGATCGATAACTCTCCGTAGAGGTAAAATGCAGGCACGACATCTTGGTGATCGAGTGACGGAAGCCCTCGTCAAACGCGCCCTCGGTCGTTTCCCCCCCGTACAGATGGACCACCGGGACGCGCGCCACATACGCCGCGACAACGGCCGCGAAGGTCTCGAAACGATCACCGAGCGCGATGAGCGCATCGGGATTGAGCCGCGCAAGTGCCTCGGAAATACCGATTACTCCCAGACCGATCGATTTCGATATACCGGTGCCGGTATCGCTTGAGAGCAGGATCTCGATTTTTTCATTAATGGTAAAACCGTCTTCCTCTATTTCCCTGTAGGTGAGGCCGAATTCCGGCGAAAGATGCATTCCGGTGGCCATAATCTGTACTTCGAACAACGTGTCGGCCTCAAGTCTCCGGAGCAAGGGAAGGAAAAGTCCATACTCGGCCCGTGTACCGGTGATAATACAGACTTTCTTATTCATATCTCTATCAGTTCATCCTCTTCGAAGTCCCTCGAGGCGGTTCGCCCGATCACACTGTCCCATAACATGGGTGAAATACCGCTTCCCGGCCTTTTGGGAATCAGGTTTTCCCCGGTGAACCTTTCTCCCGCGCCGATCTTCCGCGCCGCCACGATGCTCTTGCGCGCGACAATGCGGTTTCCGGCCTCGGAAAGTGAAGGCCTCTTGATGCCGTCTCCCAGGGCCGATTCCACGGTCCGGATTGCCTCCACCATCTTCCGGAGCTCGTCCGGCTCCAGTGAGGCCTTATGGTCCGGCCCGGGCATGTTTTTGTCCAGAGTAAAATGCTTCTCGATGACGCACGCCCCCATGGCGGCCGCGGCGACGGGGACCACGATGCCGGGGGTGTGGTCCGAATAGCCGACCTTCACCTTCAATGCGTCCCCCATGGTCAGCATGGCGCGAAGATTGACCTCCTCGAGCGGGGCCGGATATTCGGTCGTGCAATGCAGCACCGTGATATCATCTTTCGCCGTTCCCGCTGATACAAGAATATCAATGGCCGCCTCCACCTCGCCCAGTGTCGACATGCCGGTCGAAAGAATGATTCTCTTCCTCAAGCCCCCCACCCTGCGCAGATACGGCAGGTTCGTGATCTCCCCGGAGGGTATTTTGAATATCTCCATGCCAAGCCCGTTCAGCAGATCGATGCTTTCAAAATCGAACGGGGTGGAGAGGAACATAATGCCTTTCTTCCGGCAGTGCTCCATGAGGCCGGCATGAGCCTCCCCGCTCAACTCGAGTTTTTTCACCATCTCCAGCTGGGATTCGCCCGCGTCCGTGGTCTTTTTCTGGTATTCGGCCTTCCGCGCGTGCCTGCTTATTATGCGGTCGGCCCGGAATGTCTGGAATTTAACGGCATCCGCGCCCGCTTCCGCGGCTGTATCGATCATCCGCACGGCGAGCTCCGTGTCCCCGTTATGGTTCACTCCCGCCTCGGCGATGACGAATATTCCCCTGTCCATTTACCCGATCTTCTCCGCCGGGTTGCCGGCGTAAATCCCCGGCCTGTCGATGCTTTTAATGATGACCGAACCTGCCCCGATGATCACCGAATCCGCCAACGTAAGATTGTTCGAGACGACACTGTTGCTGCCGACAAACACATCATTGCCCAGAATACATCCACCGTTTACAACGCATGCCGTTGAAATATGACAGTGATCGCCGACGCGGACATCGTGCTCGATAACCGCGGCGGTATTGATGATGCAGTTACATCCGACCGCCGCTCCGGCGTTGATGACCGCGCCGTGCATGATAATCGATCCTTCATTTAAAAACGCGTGTCCCGATACCAGGGCCTCCGGTGAAACGACCACCGGGAATCGGCCGCCGTGCCGCTGTGCCAGGCTATAGAGCCTTTTCCTGGTCTCCGCGGTCTTGATCTGACCGACCGTAACGAGAACATTGGCATAGCGCGATATCGCTTCGGGAATATCGTCGTCCGTACCGATGACGGGATACCCGAAGATCTTTTCCCCGGTGCCGATGCCGGCGTCGATTATCCCGGCGATACTGAAGCGGCCTTCGGCTTCAATGACATCGATACAGGCCCTGCAATGTCCCCCTCCGCCTATAAGAACTATTTTCTCCTTCATTCCCTCACACTGCTCGGTATATTCACCAGCCTGTCCTCGAGCCATTCGGCGTTACCGAGATCGCCGCACACGCAATCGGCGAACATCGGAAGCCTGTTCATGAGCACCCAGGCCGGGCGCGTCTGTATTCCGTTTCCGTTGGAGTATTCGAGGAAGGCCTCCCGCTCCTCGCGTTCCGCGAACAGAATGGCGTTGAGCCAGTAATTCGCCCTGCAGTTTCCAAGCCCTGAGACGAAGGGAATACCCATCGATTCGAAGAACGAGCGATAGCGATCCGCCAGTTCGCGCTTGTTCGAAAGGATAAAATCGATCTTCTCCATCTGCGCGCAGCCGATCGCCGCGTTCACGTTCGGCATACGGAGGTTATAGCCGATTTCGTCGTGATAGAAGGCCCAGGGGTGTTTCTGCTTCGCGGTGGTGGTGATGTGACGGGCGCGCGCCGCCACGGCGTCATCGTTTGTAATCAGCATGCCGCCGCCACCCGTGGTGACGGGCTTGTTGCCGTTGAAGCTCAATATTCCGGCCTTTCCGAAGGTGCCGGTATGACGAACGCCATAGTAACTCCCCAGCGATTCGGCGGAATCCTCGACGACAACGATACCGTAGCGCCCGCAGATTTCGACAATCTCTTCGATCCGCGCGGGAAAGCCGAAGGTATGCATGGGCACGCATGCCGCGATTCTCCCGCCCGTTGACCTGTTGTGGCATCCATCCTGCTTCATCGCGGTTTCTTCCCGCAGAAAATCCTCCAGCTTCTGCGGGCTCATACCCAGCGTATCCCGGTCCACGTCGACGAACACCGGTTCGCCGCCGGCGTGCCGGATGGCGTTGGCGGTCGCGACGAAGGTAAGGGGCTGGGTGATTACCTCGTCACCGGGTTTTACGCCACACACCGACAGGGCCATCTGCAGTGCCGCCGTGCCGTTGACCATCGCCACCGCGTGCGCCGCCCCCGTGAAGCGCTTTATATGCTCCTCGAAATCGGTGACGAACTTCCCGACGTACGAAACGAAGGTGGAATCGATGCACTCGGCAAGATACTTCTTCTCGTTCCCCGTAAAGCGGGGGGCGTGCAGCGGCACAGGATTCTCGGCCGGGAACTGCGACCGTATAAATTCGACTATTTCCGCGAAACGATCAGACATTGTAAATACCGGCCTTGTATCGCGCCATGTTCCCCGGGATTCTGAACCACTCGATCGTCTCTTTAATGCCGCTTTTGAAATCGTATAGAGGCTTCCATCCCGTCAGCCGGAGGATTTTCTCGTTGCTGCCAAGCAGTCGCTCTACCTCGCTCTTTTCGGGGCGCTTTCGAACGTCATCCGAAACGATTACGGCTTTCGGGTTGATCTGGTCGATCAGCTCCTGTGCCAGGTCTCCTATGGAAATCTCCCGCTGTGAGGCGATGTTGATCTCCTCGCCTATGGTCCGATCGGACTCCGCCAGGGCGATGAATCCTCGTGCCGTGTCCTTCACGTAATTGAAGTCGCGCGTCGGATGAAGACTGCCGAGCTTGATCTCGGTCGCCCCCGAGAGGAGCTGAACGATAATGGTCGGGATGACCGCGCGGGCCGATTGACGGGGACCGTAAGTGTTGAACGGCCGGACGATGGTAACCGGCAGCTCGAAGCTCCGGAAGAAACTCTCGGCAAGGCGGTCGGCTCCGATCTTCGTCGCCGAATACGGCGATTGCCCCTGATAGGGGTGCTTTTCGTCAATCGGCACGTACAGGGCCGTGCCGTACACCTCCGAGGTCGAGGTAACGAGAATCCTTTCGCACCGGGTGTCCCGCGCCGCCTGGAGCACGTTCAGCGTGCCCTTGATGTTGGTATCGACATAACTGTCGGGTGAATGATAGCTGAAGGGAATGGCGATGAGGGCCGCGAGGTGAAACACCACATCGATGTCACCCATCGCCTTCCGCACGCCGTTGGGGTCGCGGATGTCGCCGGCGAACACCTCGATACGATCGAGAAGTTCCTTCGGGAAGGTATCGAGCCAGCCCCAGGAGTTGAACGAATTGTAATACACGAAGGCCCGCACTGAACAGCCGGCGACGACAAGCTCTTCTACCAGGTGGCTTCCGATGAAGCCGTCGGCGCCGGTAACAAGGATTTTTTTATTGGATAGGTTCATATCAACATTCGTTTAAAAGATTATAAAGCTCTTTCCGGAATGTTGGGATTTCTCATTAATCAAACACTGACCGTAC
>CAZEAH010000069.1:0-1690 GCA_964510075.1 uncultured Leptospirales bacterium
TCATGAAAATCGGCAGGGAGACATAGATGCATGCGTACGCGATCTTTACCAGCACCTCCCATGACATCGAGGGCCATATATTCACAAGATAAAACTGGCCTGTTACCAGCCCGCGCAGCCCCAGACACAATCCGAAAAGGCTGAAGTAGAGCGGAGACGGATCCTTCCTGCGAAGGAGATACAGTCCGATGTGATACAATGACATTATAAGAATACTGCCGAAAAGAAACATCTCGAAGGCGATACTCTTTTCTCGAAAGCCGCGCAGGTGTTCCGCCAATCCAAAAACAACGCTGTTTGCCGGGCCTCCTCTGAGATGATGGAAATTCGACACACGCAACCGGACATCGACCGCGCCACCGTGTACCGTATATCCGCATACTTTTGGAATCCACTCCGGCCGCGATTCGGCCTTTGTTGTGCCGTATTTACCGGCGCCGCACACAAGAACATTGTCCACACGCAATTCGTATGCGGTATCGATGTCCGTCATGCTGAACGCCATGCGCCTCTCGCCCTCGGGCAGCATGATACGCAGTCGATATTCGGCATACCCGAGGCCGCCGATCTTCTTTCCATCAATGATATAATTATTCCAGCTCCCGGGCATTCGTATGTACCGTGTCTTTTCCCGCGCGCTGCCGGTTGATTGTTCTGGATTGTACTTCCATTTAAACTCCCATTCGCCGTCGAGCGGAACGCTTCCGTCGCGTGCGAAATCCCAATCGGCCAGATCAAGCACACCGTTTACGGCCCGTGGAGCCGACCTGCCGCCGACGCACCCGACACCCGCGCAAAGCGTGAGTATCGCCATAAGCGCGACAATCGGTGGTATGCTGAATAGACTCTTCATGCCGGATATACGCATATATCGATCTGGGATGTACGGCAGGCCGCTTCCTTTAAGTCCGTGGTTCGATAAGTAATGTACCTGAAAGAGGCCTTGCTATATCTGGCAACATTGCTCAGAATTTACCTAATAGACGCGTGGATGTCGCCTTTTATTCCGCTGAATCATCCCGAGTGGACTAAGCCCCGACTGTTAATAAATTGCAGGCGGTCTTCCCGCGGACGCCGGGCACGCCACTCGGGCGGTATAAAATGAACGATACAGGAGGCTGTGCTCCTGTATCGTTCATCCGCGTCGCGAAAGCTCCCGCTTATCCCTTTTTAATCTTTCTTCTGTCGAGCGGCATGCCCTCATACGCGTGTTCCAGAACCATGAGCGCGTCGTCGTAGTTGATCTCCTCCGGATTGTACACCTTTGCCCCGTCGCCCTGGGCCGTCCTGGCGATATCGGGTAGCTTTTCCTTCGGTACCATCTGCCTTCCTTCCCGGTCCACGATCTCCTTTAAAAAGCGCGCGTGACGGCCGCCGGTCGCCTCGTGAAGGTCCTGGTTGAGCTTTCGTATATATTCTATCGTCTTTTCCGGCCTCTGCTTCACCGGTGTCGCCGCGTATACCCGGGGCCCGGCCAGAGGAAAGAGCAACTCGCCTATCTCCTTTGCGCGCTTGTGCAGATTATATTCCAGACCGTACGGAAGGAACAGGCTCATACAGACGCCGTGCGGCACCCCGCACGCGCCGCCCGTGGCGTGTCCGAGATTGTGCACCATGCCGACCATGGAGTTGGGGAACGCCATCCCGGCAAGGATGGCCCCGTTCGCCAGGTCGAGCCGGCCCGGCAGGT
>CAZEAH010000069.1:1700-9679 GCA_964510075.1 uncultured Leptospirales bacterium
GGCCAGTATGGCGCAATCCGGTCCTTGTAAGGTCAAACGAGGATCTATGCCGCTGCCGTCCTCGTTCATCGCAATAGACACGACCTGGCCGGCCTGGCCTTCAAAGGCGTAGATGGCCCCGTTCGCCAGGTCGAGCCGGCCCTGCAGGTCCGCCGGTTTCTTTATGACCTTGAGCAGGTTGGCGCTGATAAGCCGGATCGCGGCGATCGCGGTCGCGTCGCTCAGCGGGTTCTTTGCCATGCAATAGTAGGCCTCGCACGCGTGTGTGAGCGCGTCCATGGCCGTGGGCGCCGTCAGAAAGGGCGGCAGTGTCTTCGTCATGCGCGAATCGAGAAGCGCGATGTCGGGAAGCAGAAAATACGAGGTAAACGGTATCTTTACCTTGTTTTTATGGTCGGCGATGACCGCGACCAGCGTGACCTCTGAGCCCGTGCCGGAGGTGGTCGGAATGGCGATCATCGGCTTCAGTTTGCGCTTTACCGCCCCGGCGCCCTCGTAATCGAGGATGTTCGATCCTCCGAGCGATACCAGTATGTTCACCCCCTTCGCCGTGTCGAGCACCGAGCCGCCCCCCACGGCGATGATCGAGTCGCATTTTTTAGCGCGGTAAAGCTTCGCCGCCGCGTTGACAATCGTATATTCCGAATCGGGCGGCACCTCGTCGTAGAGGGCACCGACCCTGGCTTTGGATCCCTTCATCGCGCCGTTGACCAGTTTGATGAGGCCGGCCCCGGCGACCCCCTTGTCGGTGACAACCATGGGTCTGGAGGCCCCTAGTGTGGAAAGCATTTCCGGTATCCTGTCGAGCGCCCTGTGACCGGCGACCGTTTTAACCCGTGCGCAGAATTCATAATAATCTGGAAGAAACATGTCGGACTCCTTTACGTTCAATTTTTCCGTATCCGCACACCGCTCAGAAACCCAGCAGCGCGCGCGTGTAGATCACGATCCTGCCGAGGTGTTTTTTAATCGGGGAAAGCTCCGACCATTTCGGATAGCGCTTTACCGCGAGCTTCGCGATGAGCTTGGGAAGCAGGTACACCTCCACCAGGTCGAGGACGCGTACTATTGCCAGCGCGTCTATCAGGTCCCCGTCGACCATGAACCGGTTGCGCGCGAAGGCAACCGACGTTGACTCCATGAACGTGAAAACCAGCATGGCGGATTCCACGTTTTTAATGTTCATTCTGAGCGGAATTTTTTTACCTTCCGGATTCCAGCCGAGGTATCTGGCCCGCCCCTTTTCATCGCGGCCCACGACCATATACGGACCGAAGGGATACACGCCGAGGGAAAATGCGAATCCGTCCTTGAAATTCTGAAACTCCTTTCTGACCGTGCTGTCGGTCCTGCATGCCGCCTGTATCGCCCTCCCGACGATGAACAGCATTACCGCTATGTATATCCGCTTGAGCGTCTTTCTGCCCGGTCGTATCTCGGGATATGTATCGTAATTCATGATTGGCTCCGATGGTAATTGGTTTTACGGACGGCTCATCTGCCGCCCCATGCCCTTTCGAGCAGGTTCAAACATTCCTTTTCGGACAGCTTCGACGGGCTCGCGGCGGCCGCCTGACGTGCCGCGACCTCAAGCTGTCCCCGCGATACTCCCGCGGACTCAAGGCCCGCCGGAAGGCCGCTTCCCAGTTCCCGGACCATGGAATCCAGAGATTCAATCGCCGCCTGCGCTCGTTTTGCGGCCTCGGTTGAGGAATAGATATCCGGTCCTGCGAGCGCCAGACAGAGCTCATCTCGCAGTCCCGTTTTGTCCGCGATTCGCGCCTTTAAAAGCGATCTGATGAGTATCCCCATGAAAATTCCCGGGCTTACTCCGGTGCCGTCTGAAAGCGCTTCGGCGAGATAATGCACCTTTCCCGCCGGAGCGTTGGAAAAGACGGTACCGGACAGCGCGCACCCGTTTGTCACCGCCGTCGTGCTCCCTGCGTTTTTCGGCTTCCTGACCGCGGCCGGCAGATTTTCGCACAGCAGCCTAATCGATGCGTACGCGTACGCGTCGATCATGGGATTGGCCAGCGGTGAGATGGAAGCCTCTATGGAATGCGCAAGCGCAATGAGCCCCGACGCCAGCGTGGGATGCGCGCCGGCCGTCGAGGTGATCCGGGAATCAATGACCACTATATCCGGCGACAGGAAATCGGACCCGATCATCGCTCCATCTATGGTGGCGTAGCGCGCGGCCTCATATCCGGTGACAAGCGCCGTGGGGACCAGGACGATGGGCCGAAGCTCCCGCGATATCCTGTCCTCTCCGGCGAAGCGCGCCGCGGCCTGCTTTTCGCACACTTCGATATTGACGCATTTCGCCGCGTCGACAAGCGGCCCTCCCCCCGCCACGATGATGGAATCGCATTTGCGCGAGACGTAGAGTCCCGCGAGCTCGCGCACGATACCCGACGTTGATCCTGCCACATGGCCGTCGAACAGGGCGCCTATGACAAGACTGGAATCGTACATGGCCTTTACGATTGCCGTACCGATGCCCGATGCCGCGCCGTCCACGATGAGCAGCGGCCTCGCCGCTCCGTAGCCCTCCAGCTCGACCGGTATCTGTTCCAGCGCCCGCTTGCCGGAAATCATCTTGGGCCGGCCGAAAAATTCGTAATAACTGGGTGATTGCATGACACGCTCCCTTTACCTTGAAGATAACATCGCACGCCGAAAGCCGGGTGAGTCATTATTACCGTCCACGCCTCTTCTCCGTTCGGTGGTCCGGGGAATCTGCATCCCAACTCCCTATGTATATTTGTAGAATAAAAATGACCTGCAGTGTCGGCCACCGGATTATAACGTCCCCCCGCCGCGTGTAGTAATATTAGATTCTTCGTAATCTGTCAATCATGATTCATTCGGCCGCGGCTCGAACCCGGAACTATTTTCATTAAGAGCGGCTTTGCCCTCAGGCCGGTTATCTGGTTGACTGCCCGACGCAGACGGGAGATCATTATACGGAGCGGCGCCGGCGGCCGTTCCCGATATCCATACGCGAGGGACCCGATGAAATCACTGACCGAACATCTCGTATTTACGACGAAGAAAAAGAGGGACTACATCAACATCACGCGCACCGTTGAGGACCTGGTGGCAAAAAGCGGCATCAGCGAGGGACTGTGTCTGGTTAACGCCATGCATATCACCGCCTCGGTGTTCATTAACGATAACGAAAGCGGCCTAATACAGGATTTCGACGATTTCCTCGAGGGTCTGGCACCGCACGAACCGATCGGACGTTATCGTCACAACCGCACCGGCGAGGACAACGGCGACGCGCACATAAAGCGCACCATCATGGGGCGCGAGGTGGTTATCGCAGTCACGAAGGGCAGGCTCGATTTCGGTCCGTGGGAACAGATATTCTACGGAGAATTCGACGGCCGGCGCCCCAAACGCGTGATGGTCAAGATAATCGGAGAATGAGGTGCGCCTGGTCGACGTCCATTGCCACCTCGAAAGCGGGCTTTTCGCCGACGGTCTCGATTCCATCATCGCCGGCGCCAGAAAGACTGGAATTGTCAGGCTCATCACGTCCTCTATTGTTCCCGAGGAATGGGAGCTCTCCGAATCCATCGCGCGCCGCTACGAGGAGGTGGAATTCGCCCTGGGGGTGCATCCCTGGTACGGGAGGGAAGGCGACGAGGAGCGGATCGACGGCCTGTTCCGGGCCAGAGAGCGCGGGGCGGTCGCCATCGGCGAGATCGGGCTGGACAAAAAGACCGAGACCGTCCCCCTCGAACTGCAGAAGCGGCTCTTCGGCCGCCAGATCGCCATTGCGCGCGAGACCGGTCTTCCAGTAATAGTACACTGCCGGGGCGCCTTCGACGAACTAACGGGCATCGTTAAAAAGATCGGACTTTCGGCGTCCGGGGGGGTTATCCATTCGTTTTCCGGGAGCGCCGAGATCGCCGCGGAACTCATGAAGTTCGGATTCAGCTTTTCGTTCGGCGGCGCTCTTACCTACCGCAACAGCAGAAAGAAGGAAGCGGTTCTCAGGGCTGTGTTCCCCGACCGATTCATGCTCGAGACCGACAGCCCGGACATACCTCCGGTCGAGGCGAAGGAGGGGCCGAACGTACCCGCCAATATACTTTACAACCTGAAGGCGGCCTCGGATATTCTCGGGGTAAGCGAAGAAAAGATCGCGGAGGCAAGCACCGCAAACGCCGCGCGCATGTTCGGGTTAACGCTCGACTGAAGGATGAGGCGCGGATCAGGAATTGCCCGAAACGCCCAGCGATGCGAGCATCGCAACGACGTCGAAGGCGCTCATTTCGCTGAATAAAATAGGTATCTTTTCCGCATAGGCCTTCTCTATGAAGTCGGCCCCCGGGCGGATTCCTCCGGCGATGATAACCCCCGCGAGCTCCTTGAGCCCCGCGACGGCAGTAACGTTCGGGTGCGTCAGAACGGTCACCCAGACGTTCCCGGCGCTGGAATTCGCGTTGACGTCGCTCAATAAATCACCGGAATAGCCGCCGGTAATGTCCCTGTCGATGTCCAGCCCTTCCGTGAGGAATTCCAGATTCGCTCTTTCCATAACATCCCGGAGGGTCGTGCCCATACTGTCGCTCCTTCCTTCGGAATTAATCAGTACGTCTATTTCGAGGACGGTTCCAACTCCCGGAACCGAACGGATGGTAAGCCTGTCCGCGTTTTTCTTGATGTTCGCAAGCCCCATGCCCGCTCCGAAGCCGAGCTTTCGTATTTCATCCGAAGCGGTTGAAAAGCCCTCCTGCATCGCGAGATCGATGTCCTCGATCCCCTGCCCCCTGTCCTTCACGACTATGCGCACCCGGTCGTCTAGAAAATACAGGAAAAAATATCCATAATAGGTGTAACAGGTGATGTTGATTTCCGCCTCGTAGGCGATGATCGCCACACGCTGGATCACCTGCGCCGGATACCCGTTTTCCCTCAGAAAGCGTTTTATCGTTGTGGATGTCCGCCCGGCGTTAAAAAAATCCCTGCCCTTTATGTGGTAGAACTGGACGGGACGCATCGGGCTTTCAGTCTACCATGATCCTCGACGCCTTGACGCCCGCACCGTACAGCCTTCCGCACGTCTCGAACATTATGCATTTGGTGCGGAGAAGCGGAATCCCTTTCCTTTTGGCCAGCTCGACGGTCTCCATCTGGGGCACCTTGCCCCTTACGAAAACGACACCCACAAGGTCGAGCACCTCGACGGTGCGGATAACCTGGGGATTTGTAAGCCCCGTGAGAAAGAGCGCGTTCTCCTTCGAATACGCGAGCACATCGCTTAACAGGTCGGAGGCGAAGGCGGTCTCCACCTCAACCTGGTCGATCAACTCTTCCCCGAAAATCACGTCCGCGTTCAACAGCTTTTTAACTTCAGATAACTTCATTATCGAATGTTCCCGTTCAGTGATGTACGATTAACGCTTTTATCTCTCCGGCCGGACCGGCCCGTACCGTGCGCGTTCTTTATGCGATCCGCGCACGCCGCACCGACATTCCACTTGAATACAATTAATTCACCCGTTTTTCGTCAAGAACTAATTCGAAACCCGCAATCTATATTCCCAGCACCAGTCGAGCGATGGTGAAATAGATGGTGATACCTCCCATGTCCACGAGCGTCGCGAGCGTCGGGCTGGAGATCACCGCGGGGTCCAGCTTGAGCTTGATGGCGATTATCGGAATGATCGCGCCGAACACCGTCGACCATACCACCTGTACCGAAAGCGCGATGGAAATGACCATCGCTATATTGCCGAGCGTGAAGTGCGACGGTATGTCCGAGGTGTCCGACAGCAGAAGGACCCGCGCGTAGGCGAGAACGCCGAGGCAGACACAGAGCATGGCGCTCACCAGGAACTCCTTCCATATCACCCTGCCTATATCCTCGGGGTAAAGCTCGTTAAGGGCGATCGCGCGGAGCACGACCGTCGCCGACTGCGAACCGGTGTTGCCTCCGGTCGAGTTGAGGAGCGGCATGTAAAAGGTCAGGATGATGAGTTGTTCGAGAGCGTCTTTGAATCCCTCTATAATCAGCCCGGACACCAGCCCCAGGACGGCCAGAATCACCACCCACACGACGCGCTTTCTGAAGTGCGTGAACGCCGGGATATCGAGATAGGGCTTATCCTCCACTCCGCCGCTGATGGCCATGAGACGTTCCATATCCTCGGTCTGCTCGTCGCGGATGATATCGATCGCATCGTCGTGGGTGATGATCCCGACGAGCCGTTCGTTGTGGTCCACGATCGGCAGCGCAATGAGGTCGTACTCGGCGATGAGCTTCGCGGCCTTTTCCTGGTCATCGTCCACGCGTGCGAAGATGATGTCGCGCTTCATTACGCTCTCAACACGCTGTCGGGGCCGGGCCAGTATAAGGTTTCTGAGCGAAACGAAGCCTATAAGCCTCCCCGTGCCGTCGGTGACGTAGCTGTAATAGATGGTCTCTTTCGAGGGGGCCTCTTTGCGGAGTTTCTTGATCGCCTGTTCGACCCGGTCGGTTTCGAGAAGCGTGGCGTAATCGGTGGTCATGATGGCCCCGGCCGTCTCCTCGCTGTACGAGGTAAGCCTGATAACGTCGAGCCGCTCGCTGAGCGGAAGCAGGAGGAGCAGTTTGTCGGCGACGTCCTTTTCAAGGTGCTGGAAGAGATCGGCCCGGTCGTCCGGCGACATCTGCATGAGCAGAACCGCGATGTTCTTTTTGGACGCGCCGGACACCAGCTCGACCTGTACGTCCATGTCGAGATAGCTGAATATCTCGGCACGGCGGTACAGGTCGGCCAGATTGAGTATCTTCAGTATTTCATCCGGCCGCAGGAGCGCGAGGTATTCGGCGATCTCCCTTTCGTGGTGTTCCTCGATAAATTCGCGTAAAACGGCAAACCGCCTCTTTCTCAAGAGATCCCTGAGTTCGGGCACCAGGATGGGATTTTTCATGTCGGCCGCTTCTTCGTTTCTCTGTACGTTTCCGCAGGGCGTCAGCAATCGTTAGAAAGCATGCTTTCGAAATAATCAATTGTTTTTTTAAGCCCCTCCCGCAGGGAGGTCGACGGCCGCCACGAGATCGTCCGTTCCGCGAGCGAAATGTCCGGCCTTCTGCGCAATGGATCGTCTTTGGGGCGCTCCCGGTGCTCGACGCGCGAGGAGGATGCCGTAAGATCGATGACGAGCTCGGCCAGATCGCCGATGCGTATCTCCTCGGGATTTCCCAGATTGATCGGGCCGGTGAAACCGCCTTCGTAATCCATCAGGGCGACAATCCCCCGCACCATGTCGTCGACGTAACAAAACGAACGACTCTGGTTTCCGTCCCCGTAAACGGTAAGCGGTTCATTGCGAAGCGCCTTTACGATGAAATTGCTCACCACGCGCCCGTCGCACGGTTGCATCCGCGGGCCGTAAGTGTTGAAAATGCGGGCTATCCGAATGTCCACGGCGTTCTGCCGGTGATACTCGACGCAGAGGGCCTCGGCGCAGCGCTTCCCTTCGTCATAACAGGCGCGCGGTCCGATCGGGTTGACGCGCCCCCAGTACGATTCCGCCTGCGGGTGCGTTTCAGGATCGCCGTAGACCTCGCTGGTGGAAGCCTGCAGTATCCTCGCCTTAACGCGCCTCGCCAGGCCGAGGAGGTTGATGGTGCCGATAACATTCGTCTTTATCGTCTTGACCGGATTGGACTGATAGTGGAGCGGAGAGGCCGGACACGCCAGGTTATACACCCGGTCCGCTTCTACATACAGGGGATGGACGATATCATGCCGGTGAAGCTCGAATGAGCTGCGGTCAAGAAGGTGCTCGATGTTGCGTTTCTCGCCGGTGTGGAAGTTGTCGACGCAGAGCACCTCGCCGCCCGAGGCGATAAGCGCGTCGCAGAGGTGCGAGCCGATGAAGCCCGCTCCCCCCGCGACGAGGACCTTTCGCGCTCCTGTACGGGACAGGTCCGACCGGTCCATCAGCGTACCCGCACGGTCCGGGCGGCCGCAGGG
>CAZEAH010000070.1:0-9627 GCA_964510075.1 uncultured Leptospirales bacterium
GGCGAATACAGCATCGAGCCGGGAAGCCGCGATTCCCAGGGAACGACGGTCGTCCTTTTCCTGAACGAAGAAGGCAGAGAATTCGCGACCAGGTGGGCGATCGAGAGGGTTATTAAAAAATACAGCGACCATATTCCTTTTCCGATATATCTTCACTACGATGATATCAGCAGTGAGGGCGAGGGGAAGGACCGTAAAGAGAAAAAAGAGCGCAGGGTGGAAAAGATTAACGAAGCTACCGCCCTGTGGAAAAGGCCAAAGGCCGAGCTGAAGGACGAAGACTATAAGGAATTCTACCGGGTGCTTTCCCATGACAACGAAGAGCCCATTTTATACATTCATACCCAGGCGGAGGGGACCATGGATTATACGACCCTCTTCTATATTCCGCGAAAGGCGCCCTTCGATCTCTATCTTTCGGATTACAGGTCCGGCGTGAAACTGTATGTGAAGAGGGTATTCATAACGGATGACGACAGGGACCTCCTGCCTTCGTATTTGAGATTTGTGCGCGGAATAATTGATTCTGAAGACCTCCCGCTCAACGTGAGCAGGGAGATACTCCAGCAGAATAAAATTCTCGCAAAAATCAAGAGCGCCTCGGTTAAAAAGATA
Source organism: uncultured Leptospirales bacterium (assembly GCA_964510075.1). Classification (GTDB taxonomy): domain Bacteria; phylum Spirochaetota; class UBA4802; order UBA4802; family UBA5368; genus MVZN01. The sequence continues at coordinate 616 of CAZEAH010000070.1, forward strand.
CTCGGCGAACTTCAAAAACTCGCGGGCGAACCAGAGAAATATGCGGAATTCTACCGGGAATTCGGGAAACCGGTGAAGGAGGGACTCTATCAGGACTTTGAAAACAGGGAAACGCTCCTGGAGCTGGTCAGGTTTAAGTCAACATCGACCAGGAAAGGGGAGTACACAAGCCTTGCCGAGTATAAGGGACGAATGAAGCCGGACCAGAAGGCAATCTACTACGTAACCGGCGAAAGCGAGGACACCCTCAGGCAATCGCCCCTGCTCGAGATGTACAGGGACAGGGAGATCGAGGTGCTGATAATGGATGATGAGATCGATGAAATCGTGGTTCCGTCGGCGGGAAGATACGGCGATCTTGAATTCAAATCGGTCAATCGCAGCGACGCCGCCGACGATCTGAAGACCGAGGACGACAGAAAGAAAGAAAAAGAGCTCGACCCGTTCATCGCCCGTCTAAAGGAGATACTCGGCGATAAGGTAAAGGACGTAAGGGCGAGTACGCGGCTGAGCGATTCGCCGTCCTGCATCGTGGTGGACCAGAACGATCCGACCGTGAAAATGCAGAGTATTCTCAAGGCAATGGGGCGGTTCGATTTCGGTGATATCAAGCCGATTCTCGAGATCAATCCCCGGCACACTATCATTCAGCGGCTCGGAACTGTTGAAGATAAAACCGTCCTTGAGGATGCCGGACTGCTTCTCCTTGAACAGGCAATGCTGATAGAAGGGGTTAAAATCGACAATCCTGCCGGGTTCGTACAGCGTTTGAACAGGCTGATGGAGAAAGCTCTGTAAAGGAACCGCTGCGACCGCAACGCGTACGGTGGCACCCGCGGCCGGCCGGTGAGTGCGGGCCGGACATCTTTTCCGGTTTGACACGGTCCGGCCGAGCCTGTACTATAGGTCGGCATACCGGAGGAAATGTAATGGAAAAAACGACATCGCTTCTCAAAAAACTGGATAACCTCACATATCTCCTCCAGGTGGTACGAGACGAGATAGAAAACACCATAACCGACACCCTGCTGGAGCTGGGCGATTCCCGTTCGGAAAAACTCGAGGTGCCGGATGTGGCGGAGGACGACGGCGGGATACTTGAAGGTTTCAGCGTGTTCCTGGACAAGGAGAAGGGGCTTTTAATCGAGTTTCGCGACGGTCAGGTAATTCCGCTGTACACAATGGACACCGACGATATGTACGATTATTTCGTGCGGATACATTCCGCCCTTATGGATGACTCAGTTTCATATAATTGACATTCCCGAGGCCACGGAGCATCGTCGGGATGGAATTGGAATTCTTCCCGGCGGGCGCTTTGACCCATGGTATACGGCGAGTCCGTTCCCGAATAAATATATCACGGCGAGATGCCGCGGTGAGGTATGGGATGAAACGTCTGATGATCGCAGCTTATATTATTCTCGCGCTGGCGGCTTCAGGGTGCGCGGGGATGAATTCGGCAAAGAATGACGGTGAGAAATCGGCGAGAATCGATACCTTCGGTGGAGAAGATGGAGTGAAATCCGTCGATATGAAGGACGATAAATCGCTATCCGCGGCGGGAGCTCCAAAAAAGAAGAACGGCAAAGGGCTTCCACTCCTCCGGGAGCCTGCGACCGAATTACCAGGAGAAAAGGCGGCCGGGCGGCGAGACCGGAGCGAGAAAGCGGACGGTAGGGACGGGCGCAAAGGGGCGCTCGCGGAGGCGGCGAGACCGGCTCCTCCGGCCGCTTCGGGGCTGAAGGCCGGATTTTCGGACGATAACAAGCAGTTCAACTATTTCATTAATTTCCTGGATAAATACGGGAGCCAGGTCCGTCATTATCCCCTGGACGTACGGGAGCGCATTGTCATAAAGGTCGTCGACAGCAGGAATAAATCAATAGCGAACGCGAGAATCGAGATAAGCGCGAAAAGGAAGCCGCTGGTAACGGGGAAAACCTATGCCGACGGCACGTTCACATTTTTCCCTTCGGAGTATGATCCTAAAATAAATGCGTATACGGCCTTAGTTACTGCCGGTTCCATGAAGAGGGATGTATCAATCGATCGACGGGGCAGGCGTGAAATTGTCGTCTCGTTGGATGGAGAGAGGCAGATACAGAAAAATATTCCCCTGGATATTCTTTTTATCATGGATACAACCGGAAGCATGGGCGAGGAGATCAGCCGTTTAAAAAGCACGATAGAGATTATAAACCTCAATCTGGCCTCGCTTTCGACAAAACCGAAGATACGATTCGGAATGGTGCTGTACAAGGACAGAGATGATGAATACGTGACCCGCCTTATTCCCCTTACCGGTGATCTCGAAAAGTTTCGCTCGGAACTCGACAGGGTCAGCGCATCGGGAGGAGGCGACGAGCCCGAAGACCTCCAATCGGCCCTGAAAGACGCGATCAAAAAGATCGCATGGAATTCCGACGGGATACGCCTTGCATATGTCATAACCGACGCCCCGCCTCATCTCGATTACGGTCAGGAGTATACATACGTTACGGCTATGCGGGACGCGAAAAAGGCGGGAATTAAGATTTTCAGCGTCGGTACGGGCGGACTGAATCTGATGGGTGAGTATATACTCCGCCAGATTGCCCAATACACCTCTGCGGCCTATATCTTCCTCACCTACGGGGAAAAAGGTGAAAGCGAGGGAGGACGCGAAGGCAGTGTCAGCCATCACACCGGCGCGAACTTTCAGACTGACAAACTAGAGAGTATAATCATCAGGCTCGCGAAAGAAGAGCTCGCGCACCTTTCCGATACGCCGCTTGAAAGCGGGGAGTCGTACATTCAGGCGACCAAAATTGATGACGAGCAGAACGAAGAGACTCTGCGCAAGCTCTTCGATATAGCCGTCGTACAACTGATAGATTATTCTTCAATCGGAATTCCGGCGGGAACCCCGGTCAGCCTGCTTCCGTTTGGAAGCGCGCAGCCCGGCGACCTCGCGAACGCCGAATATTTCGCCGAGCAGATGAATTTTGCGCTCAGCCGGAACAGGACCTTCAGGACAGTCGAGCGCAGGGATCTCCAGAAGATACTCAAAGAGCTCGAGCTGGGTATGAGCGGTATGGTGGAGGACGAGTCTGCCGTGAAGGTCGGTAAATTGATAGGGGCACGGATGATAGTAACGGGAAGGCTCTATGCCAAAAGCAACAATTACGAAGTATTTCTGAAATTGCTTCGCGTCGAAACGGGAGAGGTTCTTTCGGTGAACAAGCTGGTAATAGACCGGCGGCTGGGGCTGTCGCGGTAGTGTTCAGGGACGCCAGGCGTCCCTTATCGCCGAGCAGACGTCTTCGGGCTTCATGGTGGTGAGAGGTTCGCCGTGGAGCATTTTCATATAATTGATCTCGCTGGTGCCGAGGGGCGGAAGAGCGATTCGCGGACAGACGCGGATATGCGGCGTAAACACACTGTCGCCGGCAATGAAGTAAAACGCCATGTTGAAACTCGTAATATTGAGTGAGCCTATAAAGCGAAGAATTTCCACAAGAGCGATCGCGATTTCTTCAGAAAGGGCACCGATGATCTCCCCCGGACGCGAAACGCCGGAAACCACGCCAATAACGTCGAAGGCGCCCATGGGCGCAAACGCGGTGATCCACGATATGGTTCCCGTATTAGCGATATAACGCTCGCTCAGCCTTTTTTCTTCGGAAATCAAATCCTCCCAGAAACCGGTACCGCGCGCGTCGGTATAGCTTTTCAGCGCGCGGCTAATGGCGGCATAATAATTGGTCGCCGTGGTCGAGGCCATCACCTGAAGGTGAGGGTGGACGAGAGAACTTCCGGCAAGAGGGAGAAAATTCCAGTTAATGGACTGGTACACTACCTCCGGCTGACCGGGGAGTAAATCGGCAAGATAACGGACGCAGCATTCCAGGGCGTCGCGTATCAGCGGAACCGTGAACCCCTCGATGGGAATGTAATGTTCCCTGGAGATCACAGTTACCGCGCCGTTCTCATCGTACGGGAAGGCGTTGGGGAAACAGATGGCCTCACCCAGCCTGTATCGCTCCTCCGGCACGAGAGAAGGATCGAATTTCGGGGTGATCTGTTCAATTATGGACGGGCAGAACGGACAGAACTGGCGGGTGCTTTCGGCGATGGGACCGATGTCTGTTTTTTCGAGTTGCTTTACCGGGAAATCGAGAATGCGCGAGGTGGAGCCGGTCAGCGGGTCTACACGGACTTCGCTCAATTTTTCCACCGGGGCAAAGGATTGAAATGGGTCCAGAAAATGGGATTTTTTAATAATCTTTGAAAATTCCATGGGTTTCCCTGTCCGATCACGAGAGCCTGATACTCCTTCGTATCGGCCGCCGCATCACTCAAACCGTGTCGGCTGAATAATCACAATTAATTTAAATAGGCAAATTGCAATGTCAAGTTAAATAGCCGGTATGTAATCCGGGCGGGAGAAATGAAAGAAAAAGGCCGGGGAATCGGAACAACAGGCAGATGCGCTTCGGACCTCCCTGATTGTTCCGCCCACCCGGCCCTTTTACGCGTGCGGGATTGATGCGATCGGCGTTACGTTCGGCACGGCATCGGCCGCGCCTTTGCCGTTACAGCCATTTCCTCTTCTTCGCTTCAAAAGTGAGCTCATCCCGGAAATCGGGATGTGCGATGCTTATAAGGGCCTTTGCGCGTTGCATAAGGCTCTTATATTTCAGATAAGCGACCCCGAATTCGGTAACGACATACTCGACATCGTTTCTTGACGTTGTGACGACCGTATTCTCGGGGAACGAGGGTATGATTTTTGATTTGAGGTTGCCCTCGGAATCCTTGTACGTTGCGTTTATTGCCAGGATATTCTTTCCGTTCCTGGCGAATTTGGCGCCCCAGATGAACTGAACCTGTCCGCCGGTCCCGCTGTACTGTTTGGCGCCGATCGACTCCGACGCCACCTGGCCCGTAAGGTCGAGCATAAGCGCGTTGTTGATGGCGACAAGGTTGTCGTTTTTCGCGATATTGAGAGGATTGTTGATGAACCCTATGAGCTTGAACTCGAAGTCTTTATTATTTTCTACATAATCGTAGAACGCGCGAGTTCCGACGCAAAAACCGGCGACTACTTTCCTCCCTTCCATGAAGCTGCGGTTGGCTCCGTTAACAACACCCGCTTCGATAAGCTCCTGCATCGCCGGAGTGGCGACTTCCGAATAAATACTGAGGTTCTTCTTGTTTTTCAGATTATATCCAATCGCGTTCGGCAGGCCGCCGAAACCAAGCTGAACGCACGAACCGTCGGGGATCATGTCGGCAATGTAGTCGGCCATGGTTTTTTCGGCGTCGGAAATGGGGATGTTCGGTATTTCAAAAATCGGCTCGTCGTGTTCGATAATCCTGTCGACCTCCGAGACATGAATCTTGAACTCGGGAGCGACAAGCCGCGGCATATGCCTGTTCACCTCCACGATCATATAGTCCGCATTGCGTATGGTTTCCAGGTCAAGAAAAGAAGCGAAGTTTGATCTGCACATAAAACCGTTCTCGTCCGGAGGGGTGACCCGTGCCACCGCAATGTTGAGGTTCGAGGCGTTGCAGTAATCCGCGGTGTTGCCAAGGTGAATTGGAACGTACTGGCAAACGCCCCATTCCATGCAGATGCGTTCCATGGGGCCTACGAAAACGGTTTCAAGGTAAAAGCTTTCGTGGTTTTCCGGCTTCATGTAATCGAACAGCGCCATGGCATATCCCATGCTTATGCCGACGTTTTGGATTTCTCCCGCCCTTTTACTCAGCGCCCTCGAAAACTCGTACGGCACGCTGGTACCGCCGCTCATCGCGATCCTGTCGTTGGACTTGATGAGCGAAGCGGCTTCCTCGGCGCTGCAGAGTTTGGCATTGTATTCGTCACGCCAGGAAGTAAAGGTTTTTCCGTTTATCGCTCTTTTCCTCTGTAGAATTTCAGATACCGACATGCAATCCTCCTTGTGTGCAATTGTGTTACGGGACGACACCGCCCAAACCCGGATAATAAAACAATAATACAAATAAACATAATATATGTCAATAATATTATGTATAGAATAATAAGTATGTACTATTGCAACATAAACAAATATACTATGTATAATTGATACAGAACGCTACGTATGTATATGTAGTACGATTACATGAAAGCCGGTTTGCGGGGTTGGGATTCAGCGGCGACCCATCCCGCCGGCGCGGGCGAGCTCTTCGAGTATACGCAGGACTTCGGGCAGAAGCTGTTTTTTCCTGGAGAGCACCCCCGGAAGAGAATACATACCGTCTGATGTACGGTTATAGGAAAGGCGTCGTTCCGCGGGGGTGAATCCGCTGGAAAGCAGAACGCTGTTCTGGCTTACTATATCGGTAATTAGCAGCATGGCCCAGTCCAGATTGTTCCTGTTTCCGGCTTCGAGGAGGGCCTGCATCAAATTGCTGCTCACTTCTTCGACCGTATCGAGGGAAACCACTTCGACCTGACCGATACCGACCGCAACACCGAATTCGCGGTATATCTTAAAGTCCGAGGATATGACGCTGGCGGGATCGCGCGACAGTAAATTTTCGGCCGCTCCGAAAATTTCGGCCCCCAACATTTTGTAGTCCAGTCCGGTTGCGGACGCCAGTTCCTCGACCGCACGAACATCCTCCGAGGTGGTTGTCGGTGACTTCAGAAGAGCGGTATCGGAAAGGATGCCCGCAAGGAGCAGATATGCGACTGTGCTGTCGGCGGTTATACCGTTAATGGCAAAAAGCTGATGAACGAGGGTGCAGGTGCTTCCGACCGGCTTGGCGTACACATAGATGGGGGTGCGCGTCTTAATTGTTCCGAGGCGATGATGGTCGATGATCTCGCAAATCTCGGCGTTTTCCGCGCCGTCGACGGCCTGGGAGAGTTCGTTATGGTCGACGAGTATGAGCCTTCGCGCATTCTGTCTGATGAGGTCGGATCGGGTAAGGACTCCAACCAGGCGGCCTTCTTCGAGGACGGGAACTCCGCGATGGTCAAGGTTCATCAGAGTGTCGCGCGCCGCGTCGAGCTGCTCATCGGGCGAAAGCGAGGGAACGCCCGTATTCATGATGGAGCCGACCGGCGTGCTCAGCATGAGGCGTCGGAATGTTTCGGCAGTTTCCATTTCGGTGAGGTATATCCACCCGCGGAATCCGCTTGTATCGAGACCAAGGGTTTCCCCTGGTGGTATCCCGGTTACGACTATTGCCGGGAATTTCAGGGTCGCGGCGAACTCGATGATGTCGGAGCGCTTTCCAACGATGAGCACCGTACCGGCGGGATCATATGTTTCGCTGAACCGTTTGAATGTATCGAACGGCATGGCTCCGATTGTCAGACGGGCGGTGAATTCATGTTGCGTCCCCTTGGCGTACAGCCTCCCGTTGAGGACGCCATCGAAGTTATCCGCCCGAAAAAGATATTCCGGCTTTTTATCGATATCGTCCGAAATCAGGAAATCGGCTATCTCGTGGAGGCTGACAAGGCCGAGGTAATTGCCGTCCTCGGAGACCGGAAGGATGCGTATTTTGCGCTCCTCGATGTTCTTCATGGCCCGGAAAACAGGTTCGCAGGGACGCATTGAAACGACACCGCGCGTCATCACATCACTTACGCGGTGATATATATCGGAGAACAGACGCGGCGGTTCCACCCCAGTGCGTTCGAAAACGAAGCGGGTCTGGCGGTTGAGATTGCCGCATCTGCCGGCAACATAAGGGCGCGAAGGATCGATGATGGCTTTCAGCGCGGCGTAGCAGTACGCGGCACAGACCGAGTCGGTGTCCGGGTTCTTGTGTCCGATTATGATCGTTTCGCGCATAATTATTTGCTTGAAAAGGCGGTCGGACGGAATATACTGAATACATACATCACGCGCGAAAAAAGCAATCATGTTTTAATCGGTTCGAAGCGGGAATTCAGAAAGCGGCGGAACGACACATGCCAGACAGAAAAGTTCTTGTCGTCGAAGATGAGCGCATCGTGGCGCTCGACATCAAAAACCGGCTGGAATCCCTGGGGTACGGAATTACCGGCATCGTGCACAGCGGTGAGGATGCCGTTGACCACGTCCGCGATCACCGTCCCGACATCGTCCTTATGGACATCATGCTGGAGGGCCATATGGACGGAATAGAGGCGGCACGGATGATACAGGGCGAGTATGAAATCCCGGTAATCTTTCTTACCGCCTATTCCGACGAGATAACCATCCAGCGCGCCAAGCTTTCCGAACCATACGGTTATATACTCAAACCCTTCGAAGGGCGGGACATACACACCGTAGTCGAGATGGCGCTCTACAAGCACGGCATGGAGAGCCGGCTCAAGAAGATGGAACGATGGCTCTCGACGACACTCAAGAGTATTGGCGATGCGGTGCTGGCCACGGATAATGCAGGGCGTGTGACCTTTATGAATCCGATTGCGGAGAAGCTCATGGGCTGGGACTCTACTGAAATGATCGGCAGGGAGCTTTTCCGCTTAATAACCGTTCTGGACGAGCAGACGCACGAGGTGATCGACGATCCGGTGAGAAAGGTGCTTGACCGGGGGGCCATTGTCCAGATTTACGATACCGTACTCGTCGATCGTAAAGGAAAAGGGATTCCGGTGAAGTTCAGCGCCGCGCCCATACAGGACGATCATGGAAGACGGACGGGCGTCGTCCTCGTTATAAACGATATTACCGAACAGAAGCGCTCGGCCGCCGAAACGGCGAATACCCTTGCAAGGCTCAGGAGCGCCATGAACTCGATTATCGAGGCCATGGCCTTCACGGTGGAAACGCGCGATCCCTACACGGCCGGACACCAGCGTCGCGTAACGGACCTCGCCAGGGCAATAGCGGGCGAAATGGGGCTTTCCGACGATGAAATAGACGGCATACGCATGGCGGGAGTCATTCACGATCTGGGCAAGATTTCAATTCCCGCCGAAATTCTCAGCAAGCCCGGCAGGCTCTCGCCGATCGAATTCGAGCTGATAAAGACGCACCCGCGACATGCCGATCC
>CAZEAH010000071.1:0-9566 GCA_964510075.1 uncultured Leptospirales bacterium
ACGTCCTTTATTTCTTCTTAAACCGGGATAGTACTTTAGTACGATGCGCGCTTCGGGCTGTTCCGGTATAAAATGGCGATTTCATGAATTCGCCACCCTCACAAAGGAGAAATCTTATGAAACGCATACGCTTTTTCCACCGCGCAATGCCTGTGCTCGGAATATTCATTATCGCCATCACCGCGGCGTGCTCCAGCGGGCCCAAGATAGTCACCGTGCCGATGCGCGACAATCTTAAGTTCGCCGAGCGCAACCCCAGGATCCCTCGGACGATAGGCCTCTACGTGAGCCCCGAGGCGCGCGCGTATATCATCAAGTACCAGGTGGGCGGCCCCTTCGGCAAGGAGAACGAGTATCGGTATCTTACCGTCGGCGGCGTACTCCTGCCGAACGCGCGCTCCTCCCTCTCCCAGGCCTTCACCGGCGTGGAGGTCATGGAGTCTCCCGGGCAGGCGAAAGCCTATTATGTGGAGCTCGAGGTGGATCCGGCCTCGAGTCTGGAACTGGGGAAGTTCACGTTCTCCGAAAAGAGCGTGGACCTGCACCTGCGCTGTAAAGTAAAGCGCGGAAACGGCGCCGTGATGTGGCAGAAGGTCATAAGCTCAAAAACCGTTAAGTCCAATCCCAAGGGCTGGCTTGCCGGCGTAACTTTCTTCGGCAGAGGTTATGCTCAGAAGTCTTCAAATAAAAAACTCCAGGGAGCCGGGGAAGAGAGCCTTATTCTCTGCCTGGAGGCGCTGAATGGAGAACTGATTACTCATCAGGCGGCAATTTTCCGTTGATTGAATGCGCCGCGTAAAACCCTTTCTTTTTTACCGGCGTCGGTCTCCTTGACCGCGCCGGCTCTATATTGAGCAAGCGGAGCCGCGGACGTCGGTATCTGGCCGGGCGTCCGCGGGCCGACTTTGCAACGATTCCCATCGTTCGTGAATCAGGCACATGGTGCTCTATCGGTCCGCCGAAACACTCCCTTCCATGTGATGAACCTCGCCGAATAATGGATGTGTTTCAGAAGCGAGGCACTAAGGTTGACCCCGCCGTGTATTCGACCAGGAGGCATAGAAATTTGCCGGCATCGCTTCCCCTGGCCCGTAAAACATCTCCTCGGATTTAATTGAAAGGGAAACGGGGACGGCGGAACTCGTCCGCGTGCGTCGTTGCAGACAGTGCGCGCGGAATGTCGGGCCATGCCTGGTTGAGCCCCATTTTTTCATTGTATTGCGTCCTTCATATATGCTACTATTCAGCGGGCCGGTGTACCCGATCTGAGGCCTTCCGTTTCCCGGTTTGGAGAACACGGGCAGGGGCGAGGCATACGGGGGAGGAATGGAGCGACTGCTTTCACGGCTTTTACGGCGATACGAAAACGCGGACCTCATAATCGCGCTGAAGGCCCGTTTTATCCTCTTTCTTTGCGCTTTTGCTCTCCTCATTATACCGGCCCTCATCCTGTATACGGCGTATCTCCACACGAACAATCCTCTCTATGATTTCAGGCCGAATTATTACGTGCTCGCTCCCGAAATCGCCCTGCTCCTGGGGGTCGCTCTTGCCGCCGCGCTTCTGCTGCGCGGGCGGTTTGAGCTGTCGGCCAATCTGCTCTTCATCTCCATCCAGGCGGTGATATGGGTCGTGATGTTCTTCGACGAATCCCTGGCCGTTTCCCGGTTGAACACCCTGGTGCTGATCGTGGCGGTCTCGGGCCTTGCGCCGCTCGTTTCCACGCGCAGGGGATACATCATACCCGCATACGCGGCCATCAACATCATCATGCTTGCCATTTTTATGCGCGCCCGGACCGGCGACCTCGCTCTGACCTTCGGGCAGTTCTGGGACCACATCGCGGACAACACGGCGGCCTTCGTCGTGGCATCGGTAATATCGTATAATCTCTTTTCAATCACCGGGCGCGCGCTCAGGCACGCGGCGGACAGCAACGCGTTGCTTTCGAAGACCAACGAGGAACTGGCGGCCACGCTCGAGGAGCTCACCGCCACGAACGAAGAGTTCGAGGCACAGAACGTGGAGCTCATCAGGTCCCAGGAGGGACTCGAAAGGTCGCTGGCCGAGAAAACGGTGCTCCTGAAGGAGATCCATCACCGGGTGAAAAACAACCTGCAGATAATCTCGAGCCTCCTCAGCCTTCAGCAGTCGAGGCTTTCCGACGATGCGCTCTGCTCGATCTTTCTGCAGTGCCGCAACCGCGTGTTCGCCATCTCGAGGGTGCACGAACAGCTGTATCAGTCGAAGGATTTCGCGAGGGTCGAACTGGGGGTGTATATCAGGGGGCTGGTCTCCGAGCTGGTGCGCGCTTATTCCCGTAACGATGTAATTGTTCGGTATGAAATCGGCGAGCTTTTGCTCGATATGGAAAAGGCCATACCCTGCGGGCTGATTATTAATGAGCTCGTGTCCAATTCGCTCAAACACGCTTTCGAGGGGTTGGAAAGGCCGGAGCTGGTCATTTCGGTCGATCTTGAGAGGGATACGGGGCAATGCGTGCTGAGCGTGGCCGACAACGGACCCGGAGTGCCGCCCGGTTATGATATACATTCAAGCGGAACTCTCGGCCTCACTCTCGTGCGGATGCTCGTTAAACAGCTCGCCGGTTCGCTGGCGCTGGATGCCGGGCCGGGGGCACGTTTCCGGATAAGGTTTCCGGCCGTGCCTCCGGGGGGCGGGCAGAGGTAAATCAAGCGGCGAAAATGGATTCATTGTGCACCCGCTCGCCCCGTAGGGACTCATGATCCCCTGCCATCCGGTTATTCTCCGGTAATTTGATTGTGTTTTAACTATTCGTATGGTAGACTAGCTTTCCATTTGTGCCAAGAAAAGTGATAGATCTGTACCATGCTGAGAAATGTCATCGCGCGGAGTCCGCAGGCTGACGTGGCGATCTCAAATTATAATATATTTTTTTAAAAACAAAACGCTTCCCGCGAATAGTAAAATTAATGTTCGGCGTTATGAAAGGGTAAAGGAATACATCGACATGTGCGATCCGGAAAGCAACTCCATTAAACGTCATCTGCCCATGGGCCTGCGGGAGGCGCTGGACGCGGTGGAGCCCCACGACCACCTGTGTCTTATCTACGAGACCGAGGAGCAGTGGCTTAACACCCTGGAGTATTTTCTGGCCGGGGGGCTGCGGCGGGATGAAAAGTGTGTCTACATCATCGATGATCGAACGGCCGCGCAGGTAAAAGAGAGCCTGAGGTCGCGGGGGCTCGACATCGCGGCCGCCGAAGAACGGGGTCAGTTTGTGGTCCTCAGCGAAACCGAGACCTATACCAGCGGCGGCCTTTTCGACCCCGACCGTATGCTTTCCATGCTGAAAATCCAAACGGATAATGCCCTTTCCGAGGGCTTTTCGGCCCTCAGGGTAACCGGCGAGATGAGCTGGGCCCTCAAAGGAGCGCCCGGTTCCGAGCGGCTCATAGAATATGAAGCAAAGCTCAACACTTTCTTCCCCCATAACCGCTGCTGCGCGGTGTGCCAGTACGATCGCCGCCGCTTCGACGCCGACACTCTGCTGGGTGTCCTCTATACCCATCCGGTGGCCGTTGTGGGGGACCAGGTGCTGGATAATTTTTACTATATCTCACCCCATGATTTTCTGTCCGGTGACCGCTCGTCCGCGCTGCTGGAGCGGTGGATAGAAAATCTCAGGGAGCGTAATAACCGCGAAAAACTTCTGGCCGAGACAGGAGAACGCCTGGACACGGCGATGAAAATGGGCCGTCTGGCCTGGTGGTCCATGGACGTGCGGACCGGGCAGGTGACGTTCGACGATATGAAACTGACCATGCTGGGATACGACCCTGCGAGCTTTACCGACCGGCACTACAGCGCCTTTACTGCCCTGGTGCACCCGGAAGATTATGATAGCGTGATGGCGGCCATGTCGGACCACCTGTCGGGACGCCGAGAACAGTATGAGGTCGATTATCGCATCAGGGCGCGTTCGGGCGACTGGGTATGGTTTCACGACCGTGGCGGCGTTACCCGCCGGGGAGTGGGCGGCGAGCCCCTGGAGGTAACCGGTTTTGTCGTGGACATCACCGGTATCAAAAATGCCGAAGAAAAAATTAAGCGTAGCGAGCGCCGCTACCGAAGACTGTTTGGCGAATTGCCGGTGCCCCTAATAGAAGAAGATTTTACGCGGGTGGGGGAGTTGTTCAACGAGCTGAAACGAAGCGGTGTGACGGACATTGCCGATTATTTCTCAAAAAACCCCGACACCCCCCGGCAGTGCCTTTCCATGGTCGGCGTGCGGGAGGCCAACAGGATGGCCCTGGAGCTGTTCGGCGCGGCATCGTCCGCAGAGGTGGCCGAACGGCTGCCTCTTGTGTATAATGAACAGATGTACAATGTCTTGAAGGGCCTGCTTTCCGCCTTGTTTAACGGAGAGACCCATTATTACGGAGAGCCTGCCGTCGTGGAGATAAACGGCGAACAGAAGTATTTACTGGTCATGTGGACGGTCGTCTCGGGCCGTGAGGGCGATTTAAGCGAAGTGTTGGCCGTCCGTATCGACGTTACTGAAAGGTTCCAGTCGATCGAGGAGCGGAGACGGGAACAGTTGTCTCTCGAGCGTCTCTCCGGCGGGGCGGTTTCGGCAGTGTCGGGGCAGATGCTGGGGCTCGGTACCCTGAAGGAAAGGGCGAGCGATGTTTTCGACCGTCTGGTCGAGCGCTATTGCGAGGTGCTGGAGGGGGCGCTGGAAGAGAAGATTTACAAAACCGAACCTGACACTTCAGGGAAACTGAGGGCCATTGCGGAAGAACTGGGTTCCTTAAAAGCGGGGCCACGGGATGTGGTTGACATTCATGGGCGAGCCCTTAAAATAAAATGCAATGACGCTCCGCCCCGGAAGGCGCAGGCCTATGCCGTGGAAGGGCGCATCGTAGTGCTGGAGCTGATGGGTTTTCTCGCGGCCCACTACCGGAATTATTCGGCAGGCCTGCCGAAGTTGTAGTAAAAAAAAGCAGAATGCACCCCGCGGAGACATAACATGGAAAATAAAATCGAGTTAAAGCTTTACATAGCGGGTCACACGGCGAAATCCGAGAATGCGATCATTAATATTAAGACCCTTTGCGAGGATAATTTCAAGGGAGAATATTCCCTTCGGATTATCGACGTGCTTGAAGATCCGCAAGCCGCCGAGGATGTGCGAATCCTTGCCACCCCGACACTTGTGAGGGTGCGACCAGCCCCGGAGCGGCGCCTCATCGGGGACCTTTCAGATACAGCACTGGTGCTCAGAGGGCTTGGAATAATCCTTCAAAAAGAAATTCGGCAGGAAAAGAGGTGAGCGGGAATGAGTAAAGAGGACGTGACTATGGTGCCCAAGCTGATTACCGGTATTGACGGGTTTGATTTTATTTCTGATGGCGGCATCCCTCTGGGGCGCACGACCCTGCTCACCGGCTCGGCAGGAAGCGCAAAAACGGTGCTCGCGTCGCAATTCCTGGCCGAGGGAATTAATAAGTGCGGGGAAAATGGTGTTTTTGTCACTTTTGAGGAAAATCCGGAAGATATAAGGAAGAACATTCGTTCTTTCGGCTGGGACGTGGCCCTCTGGGAGAAGGAAAAGAAGTGGGCCTTTGTGGACGCCGCGCCCAGGCCGGGAGAGGAGTTTGTGGTGGCCGGCCAGTACGACCTTGGTTCGCTGCTGGCCCGCATAGAGCACGCTGTGGTTTCGATCGGGGCGAAACGGGTATCAATCGATTCGCTGGGGGCCATCTTCAGCCAGTTCAACGACAAGGCGCTGGTGCGCAGCGAGCTGTTCAGGATATCGGCGGGGCTCAAAAAAATGGGCGTTACCGTTATTATGACGGCGGAACGCACCGAGGAATACGGTGAAATATCCCGTTTCGGCGTGGAAGAGTTTGTCGCCGACAACGTAATCATCATGAGAAACATTCTGGAGGAGGAAAAGCGCCGGCGCACGATCGAAGTGCTGAAGTTTAGGGGCACCGGTCACCAGAAGGGGGAGTTTCCTTTTACCATTATTCCCGGTGAGGGCGTGGTGGTGATACCCCTGTCAAGCATCGAATTGAAGCAGAAGGCCTCAGACCTCCGCATCAGCTCCGGAAACGACGAGCTGGATAAAATGTGCGGCGGGGGCTTCTTCCGCGATTCCATCATCTTGGTTTCCGGAGCCACCGGCACCGGCAAGACCCTCACCTCCACCGAGTTTATTTATGGCGGCGTCAAGAAGGGCGAACGCTGCATGCTCTTCGCCTATGAGGAAAGTCGGGAACAGCTCTTCCGGAATGCATATGGCTGGGGCATGGACTTCGAGGAGATGGAAAAAGCGGGGAAACTGAAGGTTATCTGCGAATACCCCGAGACCGCCGGTCTCGAGGACCATCTTATAAAGATCAAGAAGGAGATCGACGCGTTCAAACCCAACCGTGTCTCCATAGACAGCCTTTCGGCCATGGAGCGGGTCTCCACCATCAAGGGCTTCCGCGAGTTCGTTATCGGGCTTACCTCGTTCATCAAGCACCAGGAGGTGGCGGGGCTTTTCACCTCGACGACGCCGTCCCTCATGGGGGGAACCTCCATCACAGAGGCCCATATTTCGACCATCACCGACACCATCATCCTGCTGCGGTACGTCGAACTGTATGGCGAAATGCGGCGCGGCCTGACGGTGCTGAAAATGCGGGGCTCCATGCACGACAAGGACATCCGGGAGTTCAACATAGACTCAGGGGGCATGCATATTGGCAAGCCCTTCCGCGGCATCACAGGGATCATCTCGGGACACCCCTCTCACATGACCGAGGAGGAATGGAACCGCATGGACGGTCTTTTCAAGCAGTGAAAAAAGGGATTCGTGCGCGGTAAGCTCGGGAACGTGATAATGAAAAAGGCGGCAAAGAAAACCCGGGGCCTGAAGTCGTCATCACTTACGGATGACCGTTTCAGACTCATTATACAGAAGAGCACCGACGCTATTATTATTGTGGACGCCTCGGGTATCGTTCGTTATTTGAACCCCGCCGGTGAGGAGCTATTCGAGCGACCGGAAAGCGAATTCGTCGGCAAGATTTTCGGCTATCCCCTGGCTCCCGGCGAAAGCGCTGAAATCGAGATTCTGGGAGGGGAGGGCTCCTGCCGGACCGGAGAAATGCGGGTCGTCGAGATCACGTGGGAGGGGGGGGACGCTTTCCTTGCGATGATTCGCGACATCACCGCGAGGAAAAACCGAGAGCGGGAATTGATTGAATCCCTTAACGAAAAGGAGATTATACTTAAAGAAATACACCATCGGGTGAAGAACAACATGCAGGTTGTCTCCAGTCTTATCAACCTGCAGGCATCAGTAGTACAAGACGCGAGCACGGCAATGGCGCTCAGGGAGACGCGTGACAGAATACGTTCGATGTCTCTCGTACACGAAAAGCTGTACCGGTCATCCGATTTGTCCAGTGTAAACATTGCCGACTATGTCACATCGCTCTGCCAGGAGCTCTTCCAGGCGTACCAGGCGGCCCGAATCAAACTTGTTCTGGATATCGATAACATCTCTCTGCCGACCAGAGACGCCGTATCCCTGGGTCTGCTGATCCACGAGCTGGTGAGCAATGCTTTCAAGCACGCTTTCCCCGATGGGAACGGCGGAATGATCCGCATCAGCTTTGGCAGGATCGAGAACAGCTATCGACTGTCGGTCGCAGACAATGGCGTGGGTTTCCCTGAGGGGGTCGATTATAAAAGCACGCAATCGTTAGGTATGCAGATCGCAGTTACCTTCGCCCAGCAGTTACGGGGAGAATTGCTCATGGCACGAAACGGTGGAACAACCTTCACAATGGAGTTTGCCGGAAGCAAATCGCTTTCCGGCAATTAAAATTTTACAATGATGAACACAGCGTAATAACCGCGGAGCACAGGGTTAAGTATCAATACGGAAAAAGAGCGGGAATATGCCTTAGGTATGGTACTTCACCGTGCAGTGTGCCTTCCGTTTGGGGCGTGCCGCATGGGATGGTTTGCCGTGAGGGGAGGGCGCAGGACCTTCATAAACGGCGACCCGGAAGTTCTCCTGCCCGATGGTGTGATGATTATACTCGCCTGCGAAAAACGGGAGTTGATAGAAACCATATTGCGGGAATATTCTTGGAGAATACCCTGAACGAAATTTCGGGAGGGAAATATTATAACCGGAGTTGTCGATCGTCTCCCGGCCGCGGTGAATCTCGCAATCTCGGTGTATTTCACCTGTAACATCGCGCGGCATATTGTCAGGCCCGGCGGCAACATCGGGTATACGCGCATGCTGTTGTTCGCGTACCTGAGTACGATTCCGTTTGTATTCCTGCTGGGATTCTCGGGGGGGCGGGACCGCTGGCCCCACCTGCTCGATATCGCCCGGGACATCGCCGGTCCCGGATGGTACGCCCCCCTTGTCGTTGCCGGCCTGGGAGCGGTGACGATCCTGCTGCCCCTGGGAATTTTCGTCGCGGTGTTCGTCGTTATGGAGTTCCGGTCGGCGTTCCTGTTTGTCCTGTTCTTCATCCCGGTGCTGATGCGCCTTATACTTTCGACGAGACGGGAGTGCGTTATGTCCGCCGTGCTCCTGGCGATGCTGTTTCTCTTTATGGGTCCCGTCGGCTATGCGGTGGTCACGCAGATGAAGAAGCGCGGCAAAACGGCCCTTGCTCATCAGTACGGCAGGCACATGAGGAAGATCTGGCTCGACCGGAACAAGGAGACCTCTCCCAACATGTTCATGAGCGCGGGCCTGTTCGCCCTGAGCGCCCAGATCATTGAGATCATCCGTACCGCCCGCGACCTGGTTGTTGGATGGGGATGGTAGCCTTGTCCCGGAGTACGGGATAAGGGTGCGCCGATATGCCGTACTCCTTCCCGGCGCCGCGCCCGATTACCATTACCCGCGACCGTACGGTATAAAGAAAGCCGCACTGTGCCGCCCCGCGGCTTCCTCGATGCGTCACACATCGGCTGAATCTGCCCTGACGTATCAGGCCGACCTTCCGTTGAGGGGTGATGTGCGGGGGGGTGTAAGATTCCGCTCTCCGGGCGGTATGTCCGTGTCGTTCTGTGGACGGAAATCTCGCTGTCCGGACAGGTCCCGGATCTCGATCCATCTACTGTCTGAACGCAAGATACGCCAGCGCCGCGCCGCATACGAAGCAGAGCAGCGCGTTGAACACCGCCAGATATCGGGCTCCTTCCACTGAAAAATTCTTCACTATCCAGACGAGCAGCGACCTGAATGGCCGGGGGAAAATCATGATGTATAGACCGGCGGCCATCACCGCCAGGGCGGCCAGGTGCGTGTCGGGCCCGCGGTATCTATCCGCCATGGAAGCCATTGCAAGCCCGAGCGTGACGAGCAGCATGCCGAAAAGAAATACATATGATCTCTGGAATGCCTCGGAAGGCTGGTCCGGTCTGTCGCGCAGAAAACGCAGGCAGACAATCCCCATGGCCAGAAGAATGAAAGCGGTCAATGTGAGGATTGCGGCAACCATGCCATCAGGATATCATCTGAATTGAATATATCAATTTTATTCGAATACCGC
>CAZEAH010000072.1:0-9562 GCA_964510075.1 uncultured Leptospirales bacterium
CTCGTGTCGCACCTGAGGGCCGACCTTTCCGTTCACTGGGCGACAGCATGCTCGGGGACCTGCACCGGAATATTCAAGCCGTTCTATCTCGGCGCGGGGCCGATAGCATTCCTGAACCCGGAAGCCCCCGACGGCTATTCGGACGACGTGTTCTGGTGGCGCCACGAAATACTGCACAGAAAGGCCCTCACGCGCTATCCGTTCTGGAGCGCCCACCTCGCCCCGCAAAGGGACGCGATGGAACGCGAATTCATCGAACGGGAAGACAAGCTGTATCGAGCGCATAAAAAATCCCCTAAGGCCGCAAAAGCCGGGCTCGCGGCCTTCTCCAGGGAGTGTTTCGATCGGGGAATAAAAAGCGAGGCGGAATGGCTCCCGGCCCTCGAGGCCGTGCGGGAATCGGCGGGAATACCGCTGCGCTTCCGGTTCTTCTGGAGCCGCCAGAACCGCAGGGCCCGTATTCCTTCGAAATAGCGGGGGCCGTCAGAGCATGGGGAAGATATAGCGGCGTATAACGTCGAAATTCTTTTTCACCTGAACGGCGCCGCTCACATAGTCCATATGGCCCGGAAGCAGGTACTCGATGTCGAGCTCGGCCATGCGTTCGATACTCGCCTTCAGCTTGGCCGAATCGCCGCCGGGAAAATCGGTGCGCCCCACGCTCTCCCTGAAAATGAGGTCACCGCACACAAGGACCTTTTTTTCCTTCCAGTACACGCAGACCGAACCCGGGGAATGCCCCGGGGTAAGAAAAACATCGAGCTCCACGCCGTTTACGGTCAGAGGACCTTCTTCAAGTTCCATTTCGAACGAAAATGACGGGAACTCCATGCCCATCATCCGGAAAAACTGCGGCCCGACCTCGTTGATGAAGGCGACCTCGTCCCGGTGCATGCCCACCCTCGCCCTGCCGCCCATAAAATAAGCGCAACCCTCGAAATGGTCCGGATGGGAATGCGTCGAAATGACTGTCGATATATCGTCGGGATTGAGACCGTCCGAGCGCATGTTGTCGAACCTGAGATCGAGATGACGCGCGAGTCCCGGGTCGAACAGCAGGTTGAGCGGCTCCCCAAAATAGTACATATTGCAGTTGTTCTCGAACACCCCGCGCCAGATGTAGGCGTACACGCCGTCACAGAGTTTCATTCGTCCTCCTAATCGGAGATCTTGGTAAAATCCAGAAGGCCCCTGAAAGGATCGAGAATATTTTCAAGCAGAGCGAGGCGATTGTCCCTGATTCCGGTGTCGTCGGTCATAACCATCACATCGTCGAAAAACCTGTCGATCGCCCCCTTCCCCTCTATCAGGAGTCCGAACAGCTCGCGATAGCTGTCGGAACGGATGAGTTCCCGAATCCTCTCGCGGCGGGAATCGAAGAATTCATACAGCCCTCGCTCCGCATCCTCCTTGAGCAGGGCAGGATCGAAGCGCAGTGCGTACGAGGGCTCCTTCTGTCGGAACGCGGACACGATGTTGTTCATCCGCTTGAACGAGAGCAGCATTTCCGAAAAACCCTCGCGTCCCCTGAAGTCGTGGAGGCTGTGGGCCCGGCGGTACTGCTCGAGATAGTTATGATAGTCGATCGAAAGGCAGGCGTCAATTTCATCGTAACGGAAGCCGCGCTCCGCGAACAGCGTGTTCGCGCGTCCTCCGATGAACGCGAGAATGGGCCTTACAAGGTCGGCACCCTTCGCGTATTTCTGCGCGCAGTGTTCCAGCACCGCGCGAAGGTCGATCGACATTTCGCCGTCCACCGCCATCTCCACGATCGCACCCGCCTGCCTTCTGAGCGCGTACGGGTCCTGTGAGCCTTTGGGGATATTGCCCACGGAATACGAGCCCAGCAGATTGTCCAGCTTTTCGGCAAGTGAAAGCACCCTGCTCACAACGCCCTTCGGCACAGGGTCGTCCTGTGATCGAGGACGGTAATGGTCGTCGATGGCGACGGCCACCTCGGCGTCCTCTCCGTCAAGGAGCGCGTAGATCCTTCCCATTTTTCCCTGCAGCGAGGTGAACTCGAAGACCATCGCCGTGTTGAGGTCGGCCTTGCAGAGAAATGCCGCCCTGTCCACTTTCTCCGCGGTCTGCGCGTCCAGCCCGAGCACCCGAGAAAGGTGCGCGGCAATGAAACGTACCCGTTCGACCTTGTCGTAGATGCTTCCCAGGTCCTTGTGGAACAGAACATTTTTAAGCGACTCGACCTTGTCGGCAAGCCTGGATTTTCTGTCCTCATCGAAAAAGAAGCGCGCATCGTTGAAGCGCGCGGTGATGACCCTCTCGTTCCCGGCTTTAACGTATGCCGTGGGCGGATTATTCGAGATGACGAGAAAGTTGGGAAGCAGCACGCCGTCCTTACCGCGGACAGCGAAGTACTTCTGGTGTTCCTTCATCTCCGTTATAAGCACGATATCCGGTATTGAAAGAAATTCTTGCCTGAAATCGCACACCAGGACATAGGGGCTCTCGGTGAGGAATGTAACGGTTTCGAGCAGATCGTCATCGCTCACAAGCTCGCCGCCCAGCGATCGCGCCGTACGCTCCAGCTCCAGACGGATCGTCTCGCGCCGTTCGTTGTGGTCCACAACGACCCCGTTTTCCTTCATGAGATTCTCGTAGGAGGATATGCTGTCGACGCGAAGCATCCGGTTATGGCGTATATAGTGTCCCCGCACTGAGTCCGACGAGACTATTCCCGACATCTCGAAGGGCACCACCTTGTCGTTAAGCAGAACACACAAATACGCTATAGGCCGCGGAAACGCCAGCTTCAGATCGCTCCAGCGCATCTTTTTGGGGAACGGGATGTTCCTTATAATGTCGGCGAGGATTCCGGGCAGAATGGTCGAAGTCTTTTCCGAAGCAAGCGACTTCCTCGCGAAGAGGTATTCCCCCTTGTCGGTTGACCGCTTCAGCAGATGAGATTCCTCCACCCCGTTTCCCTTCAAAAAGCCCAGAAGCGCTTTCGTGGGCTTGCCTTCCGCGTCGTATGCGGCCTTGACCGACGGCCCCTTCAATTCAACTTCTTCTTCGCTCTGGGCGGAGGCGACTCCCGAGGCGAGAATGACGATCCTCCGCGGCGTCGCGTACGCTTCCACCCGGTCGAACGCGACGCGCTCTTCCTTCAGGCGCTCACCGAAGGATTTCTTGACGTGTGCTATTGCCGGCGGCAGGTATCCGGCGGGTATTTCCTCGGTGCCGATTTCGCAGAGAAAGTTGGCGTTCTGAAGCATGGCGCGCTCCCGGGTGGATCAAGGTTGAAAGCTTCCGTCATAGATACAGGCGGCGCCGCGGGCGAGGCAAGAACTTTTTAGGGTACGGTCGTTACTTCAGAAATCCGCGGGGATTGAGATGCGTGCCCGATCTGATAAGCTCGAAATGAAGATGGGGCCCGGTCGAGCGCCCCGTGTTCCCGCTCCTGGCGATCACCTGCCCCTGTTTGACGTACTGTCCCTCGCGGACGGTTATCCGCGAAAGATGGCCGTAGAGCGACTTGTAGCCGCCGGGATGCGCGATCAGCACGGCCAGACCGTATCCGCCCAGCCAGCCCGCGTAGGTGACCTTGCCGTATTTAGTGGCCTTTATCCATTCGTAGCTGGCCCGTATATCGAGCCCTTTGTGGAAATCGCGCTCGTTGGTAAACGGATCGCGCCTCCATCCGTATCCGCAGGTGAGCATCCTTCCCGAGGTAGGCCAGATGAAGCCCGGAACGAGGTCCATCGGCTTCGCGTCGGGTATGAATATGGAGACTCCATCGCGTATGAAGTCATAATTGCGCACCTGGTTCTCGGCGAGGATTTTGGAGACCGGAATACGGTAATACGCCGCGACGGCGTGTATATCCTGCCCCTTTTTCATGGTATGGAGTATGCCGTCCCTGCTGGGAATTTTCAGCAGCATGCCCACGGGAATGACGTCGTACGAGGTGAGCCTGTTGCTGCCGCAAATCGTATCCATCGACACGCCGTATTCCCGCGCGATCTTGCTGAGCGTCTCACCGTTTTTCACAAGGTGGGTGCGAATCTGGAGTCCCTTTTCTTCCACGGGGGCCGAAAAGTCGGTCCTCGAGGAAAGCAGCAGCAGGTTCTTCTTCTCCTCATCGCTCACGTCTTCCCCGACCGCCGACCGTTCGTACGTAAGCGCTAATGCAAGCGCACCCGCCGCGACCAGCGGCAGCAGGATCGCCGCGACGGTGCGGCGCCTCACCCCGGCAAACGGGTTCTTCCGGAAGATATACGAACGCACTCTTCCGCCGCCCACGTTCAATACGATGATCCTGTCGATTGTGGTGGTTACGGTGTACCGGCCAAGCCTGAATGTTCTCGAACGAAAACCCTTCATTGTGATATACCGGCCGCGGACGTCCCGGAAAAACCCGCGCTACCTCGAGGACTTTTCGGGCTGCCTGTCCGATCCGCTGCTGAACGATTCCTCTATGAGCTTCTTTACGTCCTTGCGCTGGCCGGCGGTGATCGTAACGTGCCCCTGAACCATCACTCCGCGCTGAATACTGATGGAGGGAGCGACAATGTCCCCAAGGACCCTGCCCGTCTCGAGAAGCCGGACCTCGTCGTCAGCCTTAATATTTCCGATAACGGTCCCGGCCACCACTACCGATTTCGCGTCGATATTGGTCTTGACCTTTCCGGTTTCGCCCACTACCAGTTCCTCGTCGGTCTTGATCTCGCCTTCAAACTTGCCATCTATCCGGAGCGACCCGCTAATATAGAACTTCCCCTCGAATATCGATCCTTCGCCGATCGTGCTGTTTACCGCATCGCCCTTTCCTGCCATACCACGTCTCCTCTCTGATAATTATCGACCGACCGGAGGCGGTTTATTAGAGGCTCAATACGTCCGCCCCGGGAAAATCCGTTTATGATGGCGGCACACGCAATTTAATAGCAAGTAGTTTTTACCGGGATTCTTCGTTGCGTCCGCCGACAAGCACGATAGGGGACGCCGGAACGGAGCCCGTGTTCCCGGGGATTTTCCCTATCGAGACAAGCGTGAGCTGTTTTTCCCTGAAGATGGAGTCGATGACCTTTTCGAAATCTCCCATGGAGATGGCGTCAATTTTTGAGACCATATCGTCGAAGCTCAAATGCCTGCCGTAGATCATTTCGTTTTTCGCCAGATGCCCCATGCGAACTTCCGTGCTCTCCATACTGAGCGCAAGATTGCCCTTCATGAACGTTTTGGCATCCTCGAGCTCCTCTTCGGTTACCCCCCGGTCGAGCAGCGCCTCGCACTCGCGCACGATAAGACCGAGCGCCCTTGGGTAATTGTCGGGGGATGTCCCGCAGTACACGCCGAAGACCCCGTTGTCCAGGTACGCCGAATGGAATGAGTAGATCGCGTAACAGAGGCCTTCGCGCTCCCGTATATTCTGGAAAAGCCGGGAGGACATGCTCCCGCCGAGGATGGTGCTGAGGGAGAACAGGGCCCACCGGTTTTCATCGCTCCTGCTGAGGCCCTCGGTCCCCAGACAGAAATGTATCTGCTCCAGGTCCCGCGTGATATGCCGCCTGAAAATGCGCCTGGCGGGCGCGTCATCCGTCCTTGCCGCGCCGTTCGAGGTGCTGAGGGGGGAGGAGAACGCGCGCTCTATGATCCGCCTGGTCGCATCGACGTCAAAATTGCCGGCCACCGCGAAAATGCAGTTGTCGGTGGAGTAATTCTCACCGAAAAAAGAGAGGAGCCCCTCGCGGCCGATACCGTCGATGCTTTCCAGGGTCCCGAGTATCGGATGCCCCAGCGGATGATCGGAGAGCATGCACTCCATGAACACGTCGTGGATGAGTTCGTCCGGAGTGTCCTCGTACATCCTGATTTCCTCAAGGATGACGTTCTTCTCTTTCGAAATTTCATCGGGGTCGAAAAGCGAGCGATAATACATGTCCGCGAGCAGATCCACCGACAGATCGAGGTAGTCGGAGATAACGTTGATGTAGTAGCAGGTGTACTCGCGGTTCGTCGCCGCGTTGTGCTGTCCGCCCACCCTGTCGACCATGCGCGCGATATCACGCGCGGAATAGTTCGACGTTCCCTTGAAGAGCATATGCTCGATAAAATGGGCGTAGCCCATCTGATCTCTTCGCTCGTTACGCGAACCCGTCTTGACCCACAGACCGGCCGAAACGGAGGCCACCCCCTCGATGGGTTCGAGGAGAACGACCATTCCGTTGTCGAGCGTGTACTTGACCACCATCTGACCGCGACGCTATTTCTTCAGCGCATCCTTTCTGCTAAGGTCAACCCTTCCCTGCCGGTCGATTCCTATTACTTTGACCGCCACCTCGTCGCCTTCCTTGAGGATGTCGCTCACTTTATTGACCTTGTTGAAATCGAGCTTGGAGATATGCACAAGGCCCTCACGGCCGGGGGCGATCTCCACAAACGCGCCGTATTCCATCACCTTTTTTACGCGCCCGTTGTAGATTCTTCCGATTTCAACGTCCTCGGTGATCGCGCTGATCTTGGCCAGCGCCTTATCGATGGATTCCTTGTCCATCGCGGACACGGTGACCGTCCCGTCGTCCTCGATGTTGATCTCGGCGCCGGTCTCCTCCACGATCGCCTTGACGACCTTGCCGCCGGGACCGATCAGGCCGCCTATCTTGTCCACGTCGATCTTGATCATTATGATGCGCGGCGCGTGCGGCGCGAGCTCTTTCTCGGGAGCGGAGATCACTTCGTTCATTTTGGAGAGGATATGGAGCCGTCCCTCCTTCGCCTGGGCCAGAGCCTCGCGCATTATCTGCGGGGTGATGCCTTCAATCTTTATGTCAAGCTGGAACGCCGTTATGCCCTCGGACGTGCCCGCCACTTTGAAGTCCATATCGCCCAGATGGTCTTCGAGCCCCATTATATCGCTGAGAATCGCGTAGCGGTCCCCTTCGAGGATGAGCCCCATGGCGATGCCCGCCACCGCGGCCTTTACCGGCACCCCCGCGTTAAAGAGGGCGAGCGAGCCGGAGCAGACCGACGCCATCGACGATGAACCGTTCGACTCGAGAATCTCGGAAACGACCCGTATCGTATAGGGAAACTTTTCGGCCTCGGGGAGGATGTACTGAAGGGCGCGTTCGGCCAGCATTCCATGGCCTATCTCGCGCCGCCCGACGCCGCCCGTTCTTCCTGTTTCCCCGACCGAGAACGGAGGGAAATTATAATGAAGCATGAAGCGGCGGAAGCTTTCGCCTTCCAGGGCATCGAGCCTCTGGGAGTCGCGTCCTGTCCCGAGCGTTACCACGCCAAGGCTCTGGGTCTGCCCCCGCGTGAACACCGAGGATCCGTGAGCCCTCGGAAGCACTCCGATCATGATGTCGATCGGACGTATTTCCCTGAGGCCTCTTCCGTCGGCGCGCTTTTTCTCGTCGAGAATACGGGCCCTCATTATTTCGTAATCGAGGTCGTCTATAATCGACGCCACCTGGCCGATCGAATCCGGAAACGATTCCTTCAGTTCCGCGGTGGCGCGATCGATTATTCCACGGACCGCGTTCTCGCGGTCTTTCTTTTCCGTGATTTTGGCAAGGTCGACAACGTCCTGGCGATACCGTTTCTGCACCTCCTCGCGAAGCGCGAGATCCCGTTTTCTGGGAGTGTAGGCCATTTCCGGCTTGCCGACCTGCTTCTTTAATTCTTCCTGCGCGTCGCAGAGTTTGAGGATCTGCTCGTGGGCGAAGATGACGGCGCTTATCATGTCATCCTCGCTGACATTTTTCGCCGAGCCCTCGATCATCGTGACGGCCTTTTTGGTGCCGGCCACCACCAGGTCGATATCGCTCGCCTCGGATTCATCGAAGGTCGGGTTGACGATGAACTCCCCTTTGATCCTTCCGACACGCACCGCGCCTACCGGGCCCTTAAAAGGGATTCCCGATACTGAAAGCGCGGCAGATGCCGCGTTGATCGCGAGAACGTCGGATTGCGTCTTCTGATCGGTGGAGAGAACTGAGATCAGTATCTGCACCTCGCTGACAAAATCCTCCGGGAAGAGCGGCCGTAGCGGCCTGTCGGTGAGGCGGCTCGTCAGGGTCTCCCTGTCGCTCGGCCTGCCCTCCCGCTTGATATATCCGCCCGGGATTTTGCCGGCGGAATAAAACTTTTCCCGATAATCGACGGTAAGGGGAAAGAAATCCTGCCCCTCCACCGCCTTGCGCGAAACGACCGCGGTGGCGAAGACGATCGACTCTCCGCTGGAAACGGCCACGGCGCCGTCCGCCTGTTTGGCGAGATAGCCCGTGTTGAACCGAATCTCCTCCCGGCCTACTTTTACACCTGATTCAAAACTCATTATCCTACCTCTTGAATGCCTTGATGCCCGTAATCGAAGCTCGTGTCGGGCGCGGGACGGTCGCCGACAGCCGCAGAGGGACTCCTACCTTCTCAGGCCGAGCGACTCGATGAGGTTCCGGTATTTCTCGAGATCGTTTTTCTTGAGATAGTCCAGAAGCCTGCGACGCTGGCCGACGAGCTTGAGAAGACCCCTGCGGGAATGAAAGTCTTTCTTGTGCACCTTGAAGTGTTCCGTCAGGTGGTTGATCCTTTCCGTCAGCAGGGCAATCTGAACATCCGGCGAACCGGTATCGCTTTCATGCCTTCTATACTGATTGATGACCTCGCTCTTCTGACGCATATGACGCTGTTCTCCTTATTCCTTATGTGATTGATCGATTTTGCCGTTCCGGTTGCGAACGCCCCGCGTCCACGGGAGCGCTGCGCACTCTACCTGCTAAAAACATTCCTGTATTCGACTGACCAATTATCAGTATCGACGTTGGCGATGGCAATACAATTTTTTCGCCCGTCCAGTATTATAAAGGGGGACTTGCCCTCCAGGCTCACTATATCGTTTTCTCCGAAAAAAGCCCCATTATTCACCTTTTTCGCGGCGCCGTCGCTCACCACTATTCGTCCAAAACCGACAAGCGCCTGTTCCGGGCTCAACAGGAAGCGTTTGACCGACGGCGAACCGGAAAGAACGTCTCTCATCTCCCCTATGGTCGCCGCGTCCTTCACCGAAAAACCGCCCGAGGCGGTCCGCCTGAGCTCAGCCAGGTGCGCCCCTGTCCCCAGGCATTCTCCGATATCGCGCGCGAGCGATCGGATATAGGTGCCCTTGGAACAGAGCACATCGATGGTCAGAGTCCCCTCGTCTAAATTGACATCAAGGATGGAGAGCTCTTTAACGACCACGTCCCGTGCGGCGAGGTCAACATCCTTACCCTCTCTGACGAGATCGGAAGCCCTCCGGCCCTTTATTTTAAGCGCGGAGTACAGCGGAGGGACCTGTCGGAGCCGCCCAATAAAACGTTTGGCGACGGATCGAACCCGCTCCTCATCGATACGGTCCAGGCCCGCCGTGGCCGTAATCTCACCTTCGGCATCGCAGGTATCGGTCGTCACGCCGAGCCGTATGACGCCCGTATACCGCTTGTCTCCCTCCAGGAAGTACCGGGTCAGCCTGGTCATGGAACCGGTACACACCACCAGAAGCCCGGTCGCCGCTTTATCGAGGGTCCCGGAATGGCCCGCCTTTCTCGCGCCCAGGAGC
>CAZEAH010000073.1:0-9514 GCA_964510075.1 uncultured Leptospirales bacterium
CGGAGAAGCGGGTGCCGTTCGTGTGGCTGGCCATGAAGACGTAGAGGTTCTTCTCCTGGAGCTCGCGCGCGATCTTCACGGCGATTTCGTTCGAGGGCGCGGCGCCGGTAATCGCGGCGAAGCCCGGCGCGGTGCCGTCGACGAACTCGATCCCGCGCTCGCGCATGATGACGTCGCTCGCCGCGCCAAGCCATATTCCTTCGGCCGGATCGGGCCCGGTGAGGCAGCGGCAGGCCTCGATGATCTCGCAGGCGAAGAGCGCGGCGACCCCGGCGTCGAGCGTGTTGCCCAGATAGGGCAGCCAGACCTTTTCGGAAGGCCGCTCGGGCAGAAGATCCTTCGCGCGGCGCAGGGCCCGGCGCAGGTCAAAGAGCGTTTCCATTTTCTCGCCGGTGAACGAGTAGATCACCGGCAGGTAGTATGCCGTATCGGGAAAACCGACGGCGGCCGACTCGCCCTTCGCGCGGACGGCCTCGTCCAGTTTGGCCTCGGCGCGGGAGACCCACAGCGCGGCCCCGTCGATGGCGCTTGCACAGATCAGCTTAGACACCGAGCTCCCTCCTGTCCTTCATGTCCATGAGCCTGCGCTCGGTCTTACGGTTGATGCCAAGGCGGTCGCGCCGATCGTTGATGAGCGCGAGCGTCGCCTCCGCGGCCTCGACCGGATCGGCGTGCACGTGGAACGACGCTCCGAAGATATCGCGCGCCTCCTCGTTGAGGAACCGCGTGACGTTCTCCGAGCCCGCTATATGAAAGGGATGCCCCAGGATGACGTCGATACCCGAGGCGACGAAATAACAGCCTATGGCCACGGCCTTTTCGCTCATCCACTCGGGAGCGAGGCCCACCACCGGAACGTCGGAGAGGTCGTCGCCGAGCCCCCCTTCCAGCACCACCTCGGTCGCCGCCTCGAGGAGCCGCGCGTTGTCGACACAGCTTCCCATGTGGAGCACCGGCGGCATGCCCACCGCCTCGCACACCTCGCGAAGGCCCGCTCCGGCCTTTTCGAGCGCCGTTTCGGGAGTGAGCATGCCGGCCTTTGCCGAGGCGATCGCCGCGCACCCGGTCTTGAGCACCAGCACGTCGTTCGCGATGAGCTCCTCGGTGAGCCTGTTGGTGTACCAGTCGAGCTTCGTCTTTGGATTGTTGCAGCCCACCACGCCGGCTATCCCCTTTATGCGGCCCTGGATGATGGCGTCGTTGAGCGGGCGGAATGACGCGCGAAAACTTCCTCCCAGCATGTACTTGACGGCGTCCACGCTGAAACCGGCGACCAGCGGCTTTTCGTAGCGGGGGATGGCGACCTTGCCGGGGTCGCGCCGCCTGTAGTTGTCGACCGCCCGGCGAAGCAGCGCCGCGGCGTTTTCATAGGCGTTGTCGGCGTGGAAACTCGCGTGGCGCGCGCCCACGGTACGGGCGATGTCGCTGGTCGAGACGATCTCGGTGTGATAGGCCGAGGCCACCTCGGGAAGCGACGGCATGCAGCACTGCACGTCGACGATCATCATCTCGACGGCGCCGGTCACGATGGCGAGCTCCTGCTGGAGGAAGTTACCGGCCACGGGGATTCCATGGCGCATGAGGATCTCGTTCGCGGTGCAGCAGATGCCGGCGAGCGTGATGCCCTCGGCGCCCGCGTCCTTTGCGAGAGCGAGGAGCTTCGGATCGGCCGCGGCCGCGGCGAGCATCTCCGAGAGCGCCGGCTCGTGGCCGTGCACCACCACGTTCACCGTGCGTTCGCCGAGCACCCCGAGGTTCGCCGTGGAGCGCACCGGCGAGGGCGTGCCGAAGAGTATGTCGGAGACCACGCCGGCCACGCGCGAGCCGCCCCATCCGTCCGAAAGAGAGGTGCGGAAGGCGTGCGTGAGGATGTTGCGGTAATCGTGGTCCACGCCCATGTGCGTGCGGTGCATCGACTCAACGATCATGCGGTCGATCCCCGCGGGCGAGGCGCCGTGCCTGTCCCACAGGCCCTGGCGCTTCTTCGGTGCGAGCCTGAGTGTGGCCAGCGTCTCCTCCTGCGCGGTAAACTCGCGAAGCAGCGTCCGCGCGAGATCGCGCGCGATTTCGTGTTCGCTTTTACCGTCGGTGTCCACGCCGTACAGGCGCGCCGCCTTCAAGAGGGCGCGCGCGTCTTTAAGCAGATAGTCACCGCCGTTTCCTTCCGCGACATTTTTTAAAAGCAGTACGAGATGGCGGCCGTGGTCCGAGTGCGCGGCCGCGCCGCCGGCTACCTCTCGGAGAAAGTTACGCGCGACGATGGTGTCCGCGTCCGCGCCGCACACGCCGAAGCGCGACTTCGCGCTGATGCGGCACGGGCCCATGTGGCAGATGCGGCAGCAGACGCCCGAGGTGCTGAAGGCGCAGGCCTTGCCCTGCGCGTCCATCCGCGTTAAGCGGAGGCCCACACCGGCGCGCGCGGCCTTGCCGATCGCCTCGATCGAGGCGGGGTCGACCGCGCGGTCGGCGGGAGTCTTTATGGTTTTAACGGCCTTTTCTTCCTGCATGGTTCACTGCCTGTGTGTGATTGTGCGCGACGGGCGGCTTTCCGTGCCCGCGTCATTGTACGATTTCTCCGATGAACGCGTCCACCGCCGCCGCCACCGGGTTCGTCCTGGGAAGCTCCCTTATGGGTGCGCCGCGCTCGGCGAGCCCGGCAAGCTCCGGATCGTCCGGCAGGGTGAGCATATAATCGGCCGGCACGTCGGTCCTCAGCCCGCCCGGGTCCGGAGGCGTTGAATCATTGCGCAGGCGGTTTATCATTATGGCAAGTTTTTTATACGTGATTTTCATCTCCGCGGCGAGGCCGTACAGGCGCCGCACGGTCTCCAGTCCGCGTTTCGAGGGATCGCCCGTCAGCACCAGAAGGTCGACGCTTTGAACGATGCGGCGCGAGAGGTTCTCGAGCCCGGCCTCGTTGTCGATGACGGTGTACGGGTAGTTCGCGGCGAGACGCGCGAGCACGTCGCGGAGCACGTTGTTGGCGAAGCAGTAGCAGCCGGGCCCCTCGGGGCGGCCCATCGCGATAAGGTCGAACCCGTCGGTTTCAACCAGGCTTTCGGCGATGCGCAGATCCAGCCACTCCGTTCGCGCAATGCCCGCGAGCGAGCCGGACGACGACCGGTCGCGCGCCTCCTCCCGCACGCTCCCCACAGTGGAGCGCGCCGAAACGCCCAGCACCCCGTCCAGGCAGGAATTCGGGTCGGCGTCCACGGCGAGCACCGGAGTCCGCCCTTTCGCCACGAGACCGGTAACGACAAGCCCCGCGATGGTGGTCTTGCCGGTTCCGCCCTTGCCGGTGATGGCTATGGTGTATCCCATTGATGTTCCGGACGCTCTCAGGCGCCGTGTGTAGATTTCAACGCACGCGAAAGCCCGCCAAGGATCGAGAACACCCTCTCCGCGTCGGCGACCTCCATGGAGCCCGTGCCGCACGAGGGCGTGAGGACGGTCCGCTCGAGGATGAGCGCGCGGTCGATGCCGCAGGAACCCGCAAGATGGTCCACGAGACCTTCGTAGCGGGCGGCGAGGCTTTCAACGCTCTGCTCGCGGATGGCGGCCGACGTCGGGACGATGCCCCAGGCCAGGGACCCGCCGCGGCCGAAATGCCGCTTGAGGGCCTCGCCGTAGAGCGCGACCGTTTCGCCGTAGCCGAAGGCGTCGAAGTTGAGGAGGTCCGCCCCCGCTTCGACGAGGATGGACCAGTCGGTGTTGCCGCAGCAGTGCACGCCGGCGACCGCCCCCTCGGCGTGAATGGCCTCCACGAGCTCCGCGATGGCGGAAACGACGTCCTCCCGCTTCACCGAAATGTAGGTGGACGAGCCGAAGGCCGAGAGTATCGGCTCGTCGATGAAGCAGATGAGCTTCTCGGCGAAGGGCCGGAACCTCGCTATCTGCCAGCGGCACTTCATGGCGAGCGCCTTCACGATCATGTCGCGGAATTCTTCATTATAGTATATTGCCCGCTTGTTCTCGTCGGTTACGGTGAGCGCGAACGAGCACGGCCCGGTCGTCTGGACCTTCACGTACGGCCGCTTCCCGCCCCGCGCGGCCAGGCGCGCCTCGAGCGCGTAAATGCCCCGGGAATATTCCGGGCCGATCGTCATCGCCGAGCAGTCCCCATTTCCGGAGTCCGGGTCCATGGCCTCCATATACTTCTCGTAGAACGATCCGAACTCCTCGGAATAATCGCCCGAGGTGTCGAAGTACATGCGCGATTTTTCGCGATCGACGACGGCGCGCGGCATCCCCTCCGAGTACTGTATTTCCATCTGCTCAAGAAGACCCAGGCGCGGGAGCTGCGGCCACACCGGGGCGTCCGGAATGCTCTTGAATATGACGTCAAGCGCCTTTTCCGCGTCGGCGTGCGGGAAGCTCCCGATCGCGGTGGCGAGGAATTTCTGGTTCATGGCGGTCCCCCGGGCCGGAAAAATCGAAACGCGCCGCACGGGCGCGTGTGACTTCCAGTTGGTTCAACCGTTCCGAAAAATTCAAGAAGGTTTTTAGGAAAAGCGGGTGAATGCGACCGGCCGGCTTACGCCACGGGACGGAAAATATCATCTCATAGAATGAAGTGTGATATCAATCCATTTCCTGTACTGAAGAAAATCATTGTCAAGTGTAAATATCGCGAATCCATTCTTCAACGCGACGGAGCATATCAGAAAATCGGTATGGGAACCCTGGACACCGCGTTTTCTGCACGCATTTGAAAGAAAGGCCGCAAACTCGTAATAGTCAGGACCGATGGGCAGATCGTCGAACGCGCGAAGGCTTTCACGCAAACGGGCATAGGTGTCTTCGTCCGAGATACCCTAAAGCAGCTCCTGGCGAATCGGGCCGATCATGACAACCCGCGTCTCCCTGATAAGCTCACCGAGCTCGGCGATTACGGCCTCGTCTCGCGCACCCGATTTCCGCAGGGCGACGGACCAGACGGACGTGTCCACCAGAATCTTCACGGACGTTCGCGCATCTTTTTATAATTGTAGTTTTTGTCATACCCCACCGAAGAAAACATCCGAACGACATCCTCCTGCTTCCGTCGCTGGATCAACTCCTTCAGCGCGACATTGACCGTCTCCTTTTTAGTCTTGAATCCCCCTGCTTTCAGAGCCTCTTCAAGAAGCGCTTCGTCAATTGCCAGGTTTGTCGCCATACCGTCCTCCATGTGTAATAATTTACACTTATCACTGTGTAGAATCAAGCTTTTTTCATGCCTAAACGGCCCGGACATTAAAGAAATCTCCCTCTCCGTTTCCATATTGACATTTTCACTTATCATATATAGCATTTCCCTGATCAGTACGCGACGCCCGCGTCCCGCGGCGCATCGTCAAACCACAACAACGGAGAGAGCGCAATGAAAGGCAACGATAAACTCATCGAGACCCTCAACTCACTGCTGGCGGACGAGCTTACCGCCATCAACCAGTACATGGTGCATTCCGAGATGTGCGACAACTGGGGGTACGAAAAGCTCCACAAGCATTTCGAGAAGCGCGCCATCGACGAGATGAAGCACGCGGAGAAACTTATCGGCAGAATCCTCTTCCTGGAGGGGCTCCCCATCGTGAGCAACCTCGGGAAGATCACCATCGGCTCCGACGTTACCAAGATGCTCGAGTCCGACCGGCTGGCGGAAATGGGCGCCATAAAGGCCTACAACGACGCCATCAAACTCGCCGGCGACGTAAGCGACTACGCCACGCGCGAAGTGCTGGAAGGCATCCTTAAAGACGAGGACGACCATATGGACGGCATCGAGGAGCTCCAGGACCAGATAGGGCACATGACCCTGCCGATTTTTCTCACCACACAGATCGGCTGAGCCGGCACCTATCCGACAATAAACGCCGACACACCGCGGCGTTTATTGTTTTTCCGCGAACTCGCCGGGAAAGCGGACTCTCACCGTCGAGCCGGCATCGCGGAGAATTTCGACCGTCCCGTTGAGCTGCTGTACGAGCTGGTGTATCAGCAGCATGCCCAGGGATTCCGCCGAATCGAAGCGGGCGTTCTCGGGAATTCCGATTCCGTTATCTGAAATATCGAGTACAAAATATGCCGCCCCGTCGCCGTCCCCCCTTTCCTCCGCGAGCGAAACCCTGATCTCCCCGTCCATCTCGCCGGGGAAGGCGTGTTTCACCGCGTTGGTGATCGCCTCGCTGACGATGAGACCGCAGGGTATGGCGGTGTCCACCCCCCACTCCACCGGAGGGACGAGCGAGGACAGCGTGACGCGCCCCCGGTCAAGCGAATAGGAACGCGAGACGATATCGATCAGCCCGTCGAGGTATTCCTTGAAGTTGATGCGGGCGAAGTTACCCGACCGGTACAGCTTTTCATGCACCAGCGCCATCGAATGGATGCGCGTGACGCTGTCGTTGAACACCCGCTTGAACTGTTCGTTCTGAATGTTCCTTGACTGCAGGCTGAGCAGGCTGATGATAACCTGCATGTTGTTCTTTACGCGGTGATGAATCTCCTTCAATAATATTTCCTTTTCGTGTAGGGAGGCACGCAGTCGCTCGTCGGCCATCACCCGTTCGGTGATGTCCTGGATCGTGGCCACGAAAAAATCGACCTCACCCCTGTCCGTACGTACGCACTTCACGTCGAGCGTCGCGTAGATCGTCGCCCCGTCGCCGCGAATGAAGCGCTTGTCCATCTTGTATCCTTCGCTATCACCGCGCATGACCTTTTCGAATTCGGCCATGTCGGCATCGAGGTCGTCGGGATGGGTGAGCTCCGCCCACGATTTCCGCATGAGTTTTTCCCGCGGATAGCCGAGGATTTCGCAGAACCTGTCGTTGACGCGGAGCCACTGCCCTGTCCGCGGCGAGGTGACCGCCATGCCGATGAAGGGCAGATCGAAATAGAGCTGGAGCCACTCCTGGTTCCGTCGGTGTTCCTCCTCCGCGAGCTTCCGTTCGGTGATGTCGCGAAAGAAAACGAGCGCGCCGTCCTCGCCCTTCCAGCGGATGGGCACCGCCGCCACCTCCACGGGAAAGGGCGTTCCGTCCATCTTCAGGTATACCTGCTCCATCATGGGCACGGATACATGCCGGTCATTGAGCTGATGAATTCGATCGAGAACAACATCACGGAAACGCGGATCAAACCGATCCAGCACGGGACTGCCGATCAGATCATTTTCCGACAGCGCCCCGAAAAAACGTACGGCCGTTGAATTCACATAGGCGAAGTGAAGATGTGTCTGCACAAATATTCCTTCCGGCGCGCTTTCGATCAGCAATTTAAAGCGCGCCTCGCTCTCGCGAAGCGCGTCCTCGGCCGCGCGCTGCAGCTCCTTCCGCCTGAGGGACTCCAGCGCGAAGGAGATGTCGTCCGTGATTTCCGAAATCAGCCTGATCTCCTCTCCGGTGAAAAAGTGCGCCTCGTCCGAATACACGTTCAGCACATGGCTCACCGTTCCCGAGGAGCGGATGGGGAATGAGCCCACAGACAGGTAGCCCCTCTCCAGGGCGGCCGCGCGCCACCGCGCGAACATCGGATCCTCCGGGACGTCGTTGCAGATAACCGGCGTCACTCCCCGTATCGCTCTGAAAGAGGGGCCCGAAGAGAACGCTTCGTCATGGAGCGGGACGCGTATTTCGGAAAGGTACCCTCTGTCGTCGCCATGGCTCGCGACGGGTACGACCGAGCCTGCCTCATCGTCGACGGCCCCTATCCAGGCCAGCCTGAAGCCGCCGTAGTCGACGGCCACGCTGCAAATTCTGTCGAACAGCTCTTTCCTGTTGTCGACGCGCACGATCGTCTGGTTGGACTGGCTGAGCACCGCGTACAGCCGCCGGCTGTGGAGGATTCGCCGTTCGGCCTCCTTCCTCTCGCTTATATCGCGGATAATGGAAAGGAGGATACGCTCCCCGCCGACCACAACACCCCGCGAGCTCACCTCGACGGGAAAACGCGTGCCGTCCTTTTTAAGGTGTTCCGTTTCGAAAACGATCCCCCCCTCGTACGCCATACGCATCTGTTCGGGGATTCGACTATGGGAGTTCGGGGAACGCAGATCGTCTATACACAGCGTCCTCAATTCATCGATCGAATACCCGTACGCGTTCACCGCCTGTTCGTTAGCGTCTATAATCTCCCCGCCCATGGTGACGAAGAGCACGATATCGTTGGCCTGCTCCATGAGCAGTCTGAACCGGGCGTCGCGCCGCGACATTTCCTCGAGATGAGCCATCTTCTGCCGCCGGACGAAGGCGTATCCGATTCCGGCGACCGAGGCCAGGAGTCCCAGCGCCGCGACCGAGAGATAGGCCAGCTCCCTGAAAAAATCAGCGAGCGCCTCCATGCGGTCGACCTTTACGACAAGCCCGGCATCCGTACCGGCGATCGGCCGTGTAACGGCGAATATCCTGGTTCCTCTGTAATCGATGAACGAGCCGAAGCGCTCGGCCCCGCGTGCTGCGTGCGAACCGGCAAGGTCCGGCGTATCGAAGGGGACGCCGTGGGACATAGGCGGAACATCGAGGTGCCGGAGCGGAGAGAGAAAGACAAGCCGATCGCCCTGCCTGCGCACCAGCAGGCTCTCCATGGTCCGGCTGGGGAACGGCCGCTTGGCCAGGAGCGCGTACAGGTTTTTCCCGAGGTTTATGTGGGCCACAACGGCCCCGCAGACGGAATGAACGTCCATCGAATCACCCGGAAGCTCGATCGGGGTCAAAACGGAAAGTACGCCGTTCTCGCCATGCCGATGGAAATGTATCCGTGCGTTATGCCCCCCTGCAAAGAAATCACGGATCTGATCGGAGCAGTCGGGTGTCAGGGGCTGGTCGGCGTCCGAGCCGACGACAGTCCGGCCCCGCGCGTCAACCACATGAAGGAAAAGGTAGCCGTAAGTATCCCGAATCATCGCCAGAAGGGTACGCGCGTGGCCGCGGTCGGCCTCAGCCGGCGGGATCCCCGCGCTGGAGGCCGCCGCGATCCTCCGCATGACGGGAAATGACGCCACGACGCCGCAGTCGCTTTTCCTCTCGCCGATGAACAGTTCGACGGCAGACTTGCGGTCGTCCGCCATCGCCGAGAGTTTCATGCGCCATTCCTCGACGGTCTTTGTGTACAGCAAGGGAACGGACAACGCGGCCAGCGAAACCACGATGAGCGCGATTGCGGTCGCGAACGGTCCATAGGGGGGGGCGGTCCGATAGAGGCGCGCCGCCGCGACGATACGGTCCCGAACGAGTGAACGTACGTCTCTCATGCCTCACGCTCCTGGATGCGTGAACTAAGGCCGGAGCATGATCTGTGTATGAGCTCCGGCCCCGTGATCCCTTAAAAGCGCGGGCGCGGCGTCTGTATATTTTTAGAAATAAGAAATTCGTCCCGCGGTCGTACCGGGCATGCATGCCCCGCACGCCGGTACGCTTTAATAATAGCGTACCCGGTGTGCGCGTTCAAGGAAAATATACGACGATCCGTTCCGAACGACCGAACGATTTGCGCGGCGGCGTTTACAGTGGTCTATTTCCGGCGCGCCGCAGGG
>CAZEAH010000074.1:0-9461 GCA_964510075.1 uncultured Leptospirales bacterium
CTACGAGATGTCCGAGCGTGTCCGGGCACGGTTCTCGCCGACGCCTTACCTTTCGTGCCTGGTCGGGGGGTGCGCCGAGAAGGGACTGGACGTTACACAGGGCGGGGCGGAGCTCAGTTTCACCACGATAGAGGGGGTCACCTTCGCGACCACGGTCGATTCGCTTCTGGCGGTAAAG
Source organism: uncultured Leptospirales bacterium (assembly GCA_964510075.1). Taxonomy (GTDB): domain Bacteria; phylum Spirochaetota; class UBA4802; order UBA4802; family UBA5368; genus MVZN01. The sequence continues at coordinate 179 of CAZEAH010000074.1, forward strand.
TACTTCGTCTTCGATAAAAAAGAATGCACCATGGCGGAACTCATCCAGGCCCTAAAGGACAACTGGGTCGGTCGCGAGGTGCTCCAGGCCAAGGCCAGAAACCGCGCGCCGAAGTACGGACGCGACGACGACTACGCCGACGAAATGGCGCGCCGCGTTATGGACCTGTGGACCGAGGAGACATGGAAACACACGACCAAATCCACAGGCAGGCGTTTCCGTCCAGGAATGCTCTCCTGGAACTACTGGGTGGGTGACGGCTTTATCCTGGCGGCGAGCCCCGACGGCAGGCCTAAGGGGCAGTTCCTGTCCAACGCCATCTGCCCGTCCAACGGGGCGGACATCAACGGCCCGACGGCCAACGCCAACTCGGTCGGCAAGGCGCTGGGCGGCAAAGACCCGAACGGAGGCGACTGGAAGGACTACCTGAACAGCCTTCCGAACGGGGCGAGCCACACCATCACCTTCAATCCCTCGCTGTTGCGCGACCCGGAGCACCGTACCAAGTTCAAGGCTTTTCTGCGTGGATATGCCGAGAACGGCGGCACGGCCCTGCAGGTAAACATGATCGACGCCGATATGCTTCGCGACGCGCAGAAACATCCGGGAGCGTACCGTCACCTGCTGGTCAGGGTAACGGGCTATAACGCCTATTTTACGGCAATCGGGCGCGAACTTCAGGACGAGATCATCGCGCGGGAAAGCCACAATAAATACTGACGGAGGTCGTCTCCGATGGCGGTCCCGCCCGATACGGTACCAGAGGCGAATACGGCAGAGCGAACGAAACCATGATACGAGAGAACACCGAAAACACGGCGCCCGCGGCGACCGTACTCAACATCCAGCGCATGTCCACCGAGGACGGCCCCGGGATACGCACCACGGTATTCTTCAAAGGCTGCGGCCTTTCGTGCGCCTGGTGCCATAACCCTGAGAGCATATCGGCTAAACCGCAGGTCCAGTGGATAGAGAACCGCTGTATCGGCTGCCGGTCATGCGTCGGTGCCTGCCCCGAAGGCGCGCTGTCGTTCGGCAGCTCCGGCGTTTCGATCGACCGGGCGCGCTGCGCCGGCTGCGGCGCGTGCGTGGAGGCGTGTCCGTCGACGGCGATGGAGCTTCTGGGCAAGCGATGGGAGCTCGACGAGCTTGTGCGGGAAGTCGAAAAGGACAGGGCCTATTTCGAACAGTCGGGCGGAGGCATTACGGCCTCGGGAGGCGATCCAACGGTGCAGGCGCCGTTCGTGGCGGAATTCCTGCGCCGGTGCCGCGAACGCGGCCTCCACACGGCCCTCGACACCTGCGGTTATGCGCCGCGCCGCGCGATTGAGACCCTTTTGCACCACGCCGATATGGTCCTCTTCGACCTCAAGTTAATGGATGCCGAAGAACACCGGCGCCGCACCGGGGCGACGAACGAACGAATCCTCGAAAACCTTCTGTACGTGCGCGATTACATGAAGCGTTCCGAAAGGCCGACCGCGCTATGGATACGGACGCCGCTCATTCCCGGGGCCACGGCGACGCTCGACAACGTGACCGCCATAGCGTCGTTTATTGCGGACAACCTCGCCGGTTCGGTGGAACGCTGGGAACTCTGCTCATTCAACAATCTCTGTCGCGACAAGTACCGCAGGCTTGGCATAGAATGGGAATTCCGCGACACGCCGCTTCTCTCGCGCTTATCGCTCGATGAACTCGCGGAAGCGGCGCGCCGTCGGCTTCCCGATCCCGCCATCGTGCAGTGGACAGGCGCGCCGCGCATGGAGAAGGACCCCGCGGCGGAACCGGGCAAGGGCCATCTGAAGCTCGTGAAAGGCTGTGCAGCATGTTAAAGCGGGGAGGGGAAAACCGCCTTTCGCTATCCAACATACAATCCATACAACGGGGGAATCGATATGCTTCGCCAGACATCGTTCAGGACTGAGGACATGCCGGAGTTCGAACCCGACGCGAAGATCGGGCTTATAGCAACCGTCAATCCGGACGACCTGCCGCACATAACGCTGATAACCGCGCTCCAGGCGAAGACCCCGAACAGCATGTACTGGGGACAGTTCTCAGAGGGGATGAGCAAGAAGCATGTTAAGAAAAACCCCAAAACGGGTTTTCTCATCATGACACTCAACAAAGAGCTCTGGCGCGGCAAGGCGGTCTGGACCGGCGAGGCAAAGGAAGGGCCCGATTACGAGATGTTCAACAGAAAGCCGATGTTCCGCTACAACGCATACTTCGGCATACATACCGTCCATTACATGGATCTGGTGGAAACCTACGGGCGGGAAAAGCTCCCGATGGGCGACATCATCACAGGTGCGCTTCTGACGGGGCTGTTCAAGGGCGGGGCGAAACGAGGAGGGGAGCGCATACTCAGTACATGGGCCGAGGGGCTCTTCAACAGAATGGACGCGCTCAAGTTTCTGGCATATGTAGGCGGAGACGGCTTCCCGATCATTGTTCCGATCATACAGTGCCAGGCGGCGGGAAGCGGCAGGCTTGCCTTCTCTCCCTCGGCCTATCGGGATGAGCTTTCAATGGTGCCCGCGGGCTCAAAAGTCGCGGTGTTCGGCATAACCTTCGACATGGAGGACGTGCTTGTACGCGGCACTTTCAACGGGGTGTCCCGTTATCGGGGCGCAAAGCTCGGAACGGTCGATATCGACTGGGTGTATAATCCTATGCCCCCCAAGCAGGGACAGGTATACCCGAAGGTAGAGCTGCGCCCGGTCACGAATTTCTGACCGGACCTGCAGCGGGAGCCGTAATCTTCTCGCCCCTGTCGGGGGACGCGATAAAAGGCCTGACCGGCCTTCAGAAGGGCCGTCAACCCCCTGAAGGCGCACAGCCTCCGGCGGTTCTGACGGATGAGGATGATGACGCGAAACTCGATATCTTCCTGCCGGTGTCAACGGATCCGCATTTCGGGCATCTGGCGTTAGCATCGTCTCCCATCCTGCGCAATTCCGTAAAAACATTTCCGCACGTTGTGCATGAGAACTCATACAGGGGCATGGCGTATACCTTGTTTTTCCATAAAGTAAGAGTCGTAATTGGCGCTGATCCCTCAGTCAAAACGTCCCTATTCCGGGTCCGTTATTTTGGTGACGGCATTATAATTAAGAATATACTATAATTATGAAATACTGTCAATTATTTTTCTCACATATCATGCGGCATCGAATACATCTGATCACTCCTCAAGAAGCGAACGCAGTGTCTCGATCTGTGATTGGAGGTTGCCGAGCGCTTCGAGGAGGTGCCCGGCGTTGCCGAGAACGCCCATCATGATCTCGTTGAGGAAATCGATCGAGCGCGATACCTCCTGGATGGTCGTCTTTTCCTCCTCGGTGGAGCGGACGATCTCCTCGGAGCCGCGGGATATCCGGTCGGTGTTGTCCTGGATTACCCGCGCCAGACGCTCCTGTTCGTCGCAGAGGTGAACGATGGTTGCGATGGCAGCCCCGACATTGTTGGCTGCCTTCTCGATCGCGAGAATCACCTCCGCCGACTCGCGGACCACGCCGGTTTCGCGCTCAATGTCGTCGAGCGTGGTATGTACGTGTTTCTGAATGGTCTTGGCCTGCTCGATGGAGCGATCGGCGAGCTTGCCGATCTCCTGGGCCACGACCGCGAAACCGCGCCCGTACTCGCCGGCGCGCGCCGCCTCTATCGCGGCGTTGAGAGAGAGCAGGTTTGTCTGTTCCGCGATGTCGTTGATGATCTCGGTTATTTCACGAATGGCTCCCGAGGACTCCTTTATTCGTTCCATGCCCGCAACGATTTCGTCGAGACGTTTCCGGCTTGTCTCGGTCCGACGGATGCTCTCGGAGCCGAGGTCGCCGGCGTCGCGCGCCGCCTGGCCGATTCGCGCCAGCGCATCGGTGTAGCGCTTGAGCGCCTCGCTGTTCTCCTTGACCGAGCGGTCCTGGCTGAGGGCATTGGCGTTGATGTTTTCGATTGAGGACGACACTTCGACGATGGCCGAGGAGGTCTCCTCGAGGCTTCCTCCCTGGTTTGCCATCTCGTCCTGGAGCCTGGTGGCGGTCTCCTTGATGACCGCGAAAAAGGAGGTGAGTCCGGAGGTGGTCTCCCTCACGCGCTCGAGCACCACGGACAGGTGCGCGTTGCGCTCGTCCACCTCACGTGCCTTGATCTCGAGGTTTCTGGAGATGAGCGCCATGCGCTGGGCGAGAACCATGCCGAACGCGATGAGCATGAAGGCGTACCCGAAGTTGATCCAGTACAGATCCGACACAAGTGCGCCGACGACGATCATCACGTCGTGCATGAGGCAGACGGCAAAGCCCGCATAGGCCGCGATGAGCGGAAGGGATTCGACCTTTCGGGAGCGGACGGACCTGATGATCGGAATCGACCACACGACCTGTGTTCCGATGCCGAACGCGCCGATCGTCATCGATCGCCAGCCCGTTACCACGGGGGAGTTTTCCGTCGCGGAGAGCGCGATGAGGATGCCGGCCCCGCTCGCGATAAAGGCGAAGGTCCTCAGAACGCGGCTTTTCTTTTCAAGGAAGTCCTCCAGGAAGAGGTACATCAGCGCGACCTCCACGGCAAGAAGCGCGTAATACAGATTATCGGCGGCGGCATAGGAAATATAGAAATCTGGAAGTATGAAGTGGAGGGTGAGGACGCTCCATATCACGCTTATAACGGCCAGATACAGTGAACTGGAGCTCTTCTCGCCGAGTACGAGCTGGAACAAAAGGATGACGGCGAGTACAAGAGTGATCGCTCCCGTGGCCAGAGGGATGTGCTGCGCGAGGAGCCGCTTCCAGAATGAATGCAGTTCGATGTGTTTGCTTTCCCCGAGCAGCGGGACGCTTTTCATGTTGATCGCGGTTTTGGAGTACACCCGGACGCGGAACACCAGTCTGCCGTCGTCGCCGATAAGATGGGGAGGTATGAAATAGTAACGGTCCACGTTCCAGGTGGAGAAATAATCCGATTCATGGCGGCCGGTTTTCCCTATAAGTACACCGTTGCAGTAGGTCTCGTCGCCGGCATCGATCTTCCCGAGGAATATGGAAATGTCCCTGTTCCTAAGACTTTCGGGCAGTTGCACGCTCCGGTGAAGCCAGGCCGTTCTGGATGTAAGCGATTTGAACTCGCCGGAAGGAAGTCTGGTCGTTTTCCATGATGAGATGTCGGTATCGGGATGCGACAGGGCGCTGTCGTCGCTGGCTGTATATCGCCAGCCATCGGAGATATCAATAACGTGGCTTTCGGAACAGCCTGACGCCGCGAAGGCGAAAACAGCACAAAAGAGGATTCGGCGGATGACCATACAAAGGCTCCTGTTCCAAACGATATGAGTCTCCCCTCCCTCGGGACGGGGAGCCGGATCGACGAGTCCCTCCGTGCTATTCCGCTGCGTATCAGGCCGGAGTCTGACAATAGTATCCGGCGAGTCGTCTGTCAAGACAAAAGGCCTGCTGATTTGAAACGAATAGTTCTTGTATTTTTCGCGATACCGAAATTGATTCGATCTTGCCGCGCGAATCGGATTCGCGCGATCAACGGCCGCACCGATCGAGGCACATTGAACGCGGAACAGCTCAACAACCTGATGTTGGCCGTATCGCTTTTGGCGGTCCTTCTTATTTTCGGGACACTCCTGAGGGCGAAGGTGCGCCTGTTCCAGCGCATACTGCTGCCGTCGTCCCTCATCGCCGGATTTACGGGCCTCGTTCTGGGACCGCAGGCTCTCGGACTCGTCCCGGCGGGCATCATCGAGATATGGTCCGGTCTCCCGGGCAGGCTGATTTCGGTGGTGTTCGCATGCATGTTCCTCGGGCACGCCATCCCATCATTGCGAACGGTGTGGCGTGAGGCAGGGCCACAGATCTGCTACGGTTTTATCGCCGGTTTCGGACAGTATTTCGTTGCGATTCTGGTAACCATGGCGCTGCTCACGCCTGTGTTCGGAGTTCCACCCATCTTCGCGATAATACTCGAGATAGGTTTTTCCGGCGGCCATGGTACGGCATCGGGCATGTGCGAGGTCTTCGGTTCGCTTGGATTTCCCGATGGATGCGATCTCTCGCTCATGTCGGCCACGGTGGGGATAGCATGCTCAGTAATCTTCGGCATGCTTCTGGTCAATATCGCGGCCCGGAGAGGGCACGCGATTTTTATTAACAATCCCGGCGTCATACCGCACGACGTGCTTTCGGGCATACTCGACGAAAAGAACCGGCACCCTATAGGGACCTCGACCGTTTCGATGAACGCGATCGAACCCCTGGCTTTTCATCTGGGTTTTGTCGGTATTAGCATACTCATCGGCTGGATGTTATACGGCGGTATTCGCGGACTGCACTCCATGCTGAAGAGCTTCCCGCTCTTTCCGCTCGCCATGCTGGGCGGTATCGCCGTTCAGTCGGTTTCGTCCTGGCTAAAGATCGACAGACTGCTTGACCGCCAGAGCTTCGAACGTATACAGGGACTCGCGCTCGACATTCTGGTCGCCTCGGCCATCGCGTCGCTCAATCTTCGGGTCGTGTTCGATTACGCGGCCCCATTCGCCATACTCATGCTTGCGGGCCTTGTCTGGATGCTCGCGTTGACATGGTTCCTGGCGCCGCGGATGTTTCCGGACGCGTGGTTCGAGCGCGGTGTGGTGGAATTCGGGATGCAGACGGGCGTCACCGCGGTGGGCCTTCTGCTGCTGCGCATAGTCGATCCGGAATACAGGACAGAGGCGGCGCCGTCTTTCGGCTTCAAGCAGATCGTTTACGAGCCGCTTCTGGGGGGAGGGCTGATTACGTCAATCTCGCCGGTGCTCCTTGCGGAGATGGGCCCGGCAGGCGCCTTCCTTGCGCTGGCGGGGATTATGGCCGGGTTTCTGGGGATCGCCGCGGCGGCAGGGTTCTTTCACAGGCACCCCGGCCCTTACCAGAGCATCCACCAGTAAATATTGAGCTCCTTTTCTATGCCGGCGATCAACCGCCGGTAATAGGAATCCGTGAAGAAGCGGAGAGGATTCTCCTCGGCGTATCCGAACGCGCGCATGATGGTGGCGTAGTCGTTCGACCTGGTTCGGCTGTCACAGAGGCCGTGCCTACGGCCGTACCCGCATCCGGTGCAGGCGCTGCGCTTGAAGTGCTTGAAGTTGTGGTACACGCAGAATATACAGAGATTCGGATTGATGCCCGAGGCCTTGCGGCGGTAGACATTGTTCTTGAGCCTTCGCCAGGTCTGCCGCGCCTTGGTCCGGTCCCATGACAGTATTTCATCGCGGTCTTCGTCGGTAAAATAGAGATGCTCCGGTATGTTTATGACCTCATTGAGCCGGATGGCCTTGTTGGTCATGAACTGCGCGAGCGCCCTGTTGAATCTCTTCATTTTTTACCACTCTCACGCTGATACTTTGCATAGTAAAATTCAACTATCTATTCAATCACACGGCCTCCGCATTTCAAGTATTATTTTTCCGCAAAAGAAGCTTTTCCGGGAAGAAAGGTCTCTTTCGGTCTTCAGCCCCTCCACCCGAAAGGCTTACCGAAAACAAAAAGGTGGCCGATTCGAGTGCCTTGAATATGGAACATTTTTGCCTGTGGTGTAAAAATTTTGTTGCCAGGAATCTAACATAACAGTGTTATGTAGGTATGACGGAACCATCCTCGGAACGCCTCCGGTGAGACGGCAAAAGGGACGGTGCGGGCGTACAATCGCCGGTTTTTCAATAGGGATGGTGCGTGGGTTGAAGTGCATCTCGGGAAGCGGTGCGCAGTATAACAACGGTGCACGCGTCCCTGTGGTGCGATGAAGTCCGGGGGGAGGCCGTCGTCGGTACGCATTTTGGACGTCCGAGAACATCGTACCGACCGGAGGCTCGCCGCGATCACAGCCCCTTCGATCACGAAAAGGGGCTGACTACATTGTCGGGGAGGAAACCATGTCTGATTACGACGCGATCGTTATCGGAGCGGGAAACGGCGGGCTTACCGCCGCGGCGACGCTGGCCAAAGGGGGAGCTAAAACGCTTCTGCTCGAACGCCACAATGTGCCCGGAGGCTGCGCCACGAGCTTTTGCAGGGGGCGGTTCGAGTTCGAGGTGGCGCTCCATCAACTCAGCGGAATGGGCGACGAGAAATTCCCGGGGCCGCTCCGCGCGGTACTGCACGGTCTTGATGTGCTCGACAGGGTGGAGTTTCTTCCGATGAAGAATCTCTACAGGCTGGTCATTCCCGGCCGACTCGACATTACGCTTCCGGCGGACCGCAACGGCACGGTGAAGGTATTACAGGAGCGGTTCCCTTCCGAGGGCGAAAAGATAAAGGAATTCTTCGATCTCGTATATGCGTTTTTCAACCAGCTTATTTCGATCCTTTACCTGCGCGATCCAGAGGCATCAAGGGAAAAATATCCGCTGTATTTCAAATACGCGCTTGCAAGCTCGCAGGAACTGCTCGATGAGTACTTCGCCGATCCGCTCCTCAAGGCGACCGTGGCCGCCTACTGGGGCTACATGGGGGTACCTCCGCGATTTCTGACCTTCAGCGACCTCGCGGCGCTCATTTTCGCTTACATCGAATTCAAGCCGTACCATATCCGTAACGGTTCGCAGGCGCTCTCCAACGCGCTTATCGAAACATTCGTATCGAACGGCGGCGAGGTGCGTTTCAACTGCGGCGCCGCTAAAATCGAGATCGATGGAGGCGCCGTGACGGGCGTGGTGACGGACCGCGGTGAAAGGATCTCCACCGGCTGTGTGGTGTCGAACGTCTCCACGCCGGTGTTGTACAACGAGCTGATCGGCGTAGACAAGTCTCCGAAGGAGAAATACGACGAGATGCGCGGCAGCACCATCGGCCCCTCGTCGTTCACGCTGTATATCGGCATGGACTGCACCCCGGCCGAGCTCGGAATACAGGAGACGACCAACTTCATAGCCGCGCACGATGACATGGACCGCGCCTTCGCGCAGCTGCGCGACCTGGACGAGCCGGCGATGATTCTGGTGTCCTGCTACAACGTGTCGGATGCCGAGGCCTCCCCGGAGGGGACATGCCAGATCGCTGTGGTCGATCTTCAGTACGTCGAGCCGTGGCTCTCCGTTCCTCCGCTACGCTATGCGGAGGAAAAATACCGTTACGCCGCGAAGGTGCTGGACCTGGTCGAGCGGGTGTTTCCGGGGTTCAGAAAACATATCGAGGAAATAGATGTAGCCACGCCGTTGACGCATATACGCTATCTCGGCCATCCGTGTATGTGCGCGCAAACGTAATATGAATTACCCACAATAATGCGACTGAACACC
>CAZEAH010000075.1:0-9426 GCA_964510075.1 uncultured Leptospirales bacterium
CACCATGGCCGTCGAGCTCGATCCGCCGAGGATGGCCAGGTACGAGGTGACCGTTCCCGTCGCGGGATTGATAAGCCTGCTGACGTACAGGTAGCCTCCGCCCGCGCGCGGCATGGCGCTGGACAGCTGGATGAGGGGCGCAACCCCCACCACCGACACCGTAATGGCCAGAATGAACGCGAGCCACAGGGTGCTTCCCGCGTACGCGCCGACGGCCGCGATGAGCGCGTAGATCCCCATGCCGATGACGCCGCCGATAACCAGCGCCACTCCCCCCGCAAGATTGATCGGCCTCTCAAGCCTTACCTCGTTTCCCGTGTTACTCCCCATTGCCCCCATAAACCCTCCGGAATAGTGATGATGATGGCAGGTCCGGACGCGCTCCGCGCCGCGGCCGCTTATTTCCGCCGTTTTCGCTCCTTCTCCTCGTACATGGCGTGATCGCTCTCTTTGAGCAGATCCTCGAGCGTCATGGGCGATTGAGGATTATAATGACCCACTCCCACGCTCATTGATAGCTCCGTCAGCTCCTTTTCGACGCGGTAGGTTTCGATACACCCCCGCAACCTTTCGAGTATAAGCGTCGATTCGCAGTCGGCATTGATTGGAAACACGACGAACTCGTCCCCGCCCACGCGCGCGATGATATCCGATTCGCGGAAGCACCCCCTGAGGACCTCCGCGGCGGCCCGAATATAGGTGTCGCCGGTCTCGTGCCCCCGTGAATCATTGATCGCTTTGAGACCGTCCAGGTCGATGTATACCAGGCAGGCCCTGCGGGCCGTCCTTTTGAGCACGCGGAACTCCTGCTCGGCCAGCGTGAAAAATCCCCGGCGGTTATAGAGCCCGGTAAGCTCGTCCGTAAGCGAAAGCGAGAGCAGTTCATCCTCCAGCCATTTTTTATCGGTTACGTCCTCGAATACCACGCTGAAATAGCCGGGCTCGGGGCTGTAGGCCGAGACCGAAAACCATCGCTCCCGACCGCCGAAGCGTAACGGTTTCTCGATTCTGAGGTCATCTCCATTAAGCGCCACCCTGCCGTAGAAACCGATCCAGTCGAATTCCATTGCATTGAGGCCGGGAATGAGCTCGGTCGCACGCCTGCCGATGATCGCGTCCCTCCCGACGCCGATCAGCCGCTCGAAGGCGTCGTTCACCTCGAGAAACACGTAATCCACGGGCCTGCCGTCGTCGTCGGTAAGGATTTTATGATAGGCGAATCCATTGAGCATCTTCGCGAACAGGGTACGATATTTCAGCTCGCTCTCCTCCAGCGCCGCGCTGATCGCGGATCGCTCCTCCAGCTCGCGCCCGAGCTCGTAATTGAGCCTGGTAATCCGCTCGCGCGATCGCCTCTGAATAAGGTAGGTCGCGATGAAAACGACGCTTATCATTCCCACGAGTCCGGCGATCACGATACCGAATATCCGGTAGGTGCGGATGACGGCGAACCACCTGTTCGCCTCAATATCCATGCCGAAAACGGCGGTTACCCGTCCCGAATGAAGGTCGATAACGGGGGCGTGAGCGCTGATCCATGTTCCCCATCTGTCCCTCAAAGGCCCCTCGACGAACGGGTGCGCGTTATCGAAGATGGCCAGAAGTTGCGGCGACGCTTCAGGGTACGGGTCGCCCGGCGCGGAGTAATCAGGTGAGTCCTCGCGTTCGGAGTCGGCAATGAACACCACATGCCCGCCGGATTTCTTCATGAGGTAGACGAAACGCACGTCGGGATTCGACCGCCTAATCCCGGCCAGCTGTCGCCTCACCGCAAGATACGCTTCGGTCCCCTCATCGGTCCCGGAGGCCTTCAGGCTGCCGACGAGTCCGGGATCGAAGGTCGACGCCGCGGTGACCGCCCTCACTATGATGTTGGCGCGTTCCTGCCGTTCCCCGTACGCCGAAAGCAGACCGACCAGGAACCAGCCGCCGACGCATACGGCCAGTACGACAATCGCCGGGACGGCATAGTACGCCATTCCCGTCGATCCGACACCGCCTGTAGTCTTCCTTCGTTTCATACCGCGGGATACCGCACTACCAAGTTTTACGACAGCCGTACACAACCGTCTTCACGCCATTCGCGCATTCGGCGCTGAGAAGTATGTATACAATGAATCCTTAAACGGTTCAACGAAATAATAGGGCCTGCGCGTAAAACCGCGCGTGACCGGCATATATGAGTGCGGTGATGAGGGCCGAGTGGGTACGCTCTATCCTTGTGAATGAATTATAAATTTTTTTATGCTCCCCAGGAAAATTGTTGCAAATTTACACACCGGCAAGTAAGTGTGCCTATCACTTTCTATACGGAGAATCACATGGCCAAGTGCGAAGTATGCGGCAAATCGATCCTGTTCGGAAACAGCGTGAGCCATTCCAATAAAAAGACCCCCAAGACCTGGAAGCCGAACATCAAGAGGCTGCGCGTCATGGAAAAGGGACGGGTGATGCGTAAATATGTCTGCACCCGCTGCATCCGCTCGGGTCTGGTAACCAAGGCAAGCTGACCGTACGCGTACAACAGGCGCTTTCGCGCCGAAAAATGAAAAGCCCGAAAGGGCTTTTCGCGTTTACGGGCCTCGCCTTTCCGGTTGACCATAGGTACGCAGCCGTATACGGCAACGTCAGCGCGCTTTGTACAATATACGGAATATTCCTGAATTATAATGGTTGACGAATCAACGTTCGAAATGTATTTTGGTTATTTATTAAATACTTAATTTTCTATGTTCGGAGGTGCCCATGACAGCAACACCCAGCCCGATTTATTTTCGCGAAGAGATACTGAATTGTCTGATCGAACACTCGGTCGGCGTTTCGACCACGGCACGTGCCGAAGAAGCCCGCCGTAGCCTCGAGGAAGCCTTCAGGGAAAGCAACGGCAATTACCGCAATCCTGACTACCGCAGCCTTCTGGAGGCCATGAAAAGGCTCGCGGTACGCGAAATGGGAACAGGCAAGGACATGCGGACCATTTCTGAAAATTTTATGAAGATCGCCAGAAAAATCAAAGCCGCGGAATACAGGCTGTTAAGCGGCGTTTCCGGGGGCGCGTGAAAGCGCCCTCCCCGCGTCCGGGACGGAATAGAGCGCCATACGATACGCAAAAATCACGCCCCCGATCGTGCCGTGATCCCGCACGGGCGACTCAGGCGGTGAAATAACCGAAAATCGAAATGAGGGTAAGGACCATCGTGAAAAAAGCGACACCCCCCAAAAGCACAAACGGCAGGATGAACACCGTTGCCGCCCTGGTAAGCGCCGCGGAATGCATTTCCGAGATCCCCTGGATAACGATCGCGGCCGACCAGGCGAAAAGCGCGAGCGAGAAGAGTACGTAAAAAAACACCGGCGCGAAATTGAACACGCGGAAAATCAGCACCGCCGGCAGCAGGAGCACCCTCGGAAAAAGCGCGTAGTTCATTATATTCACGATGGTGCGGATGTTACCCTGATACCCCATCACCTGCCCTGCCGTATCGACGAGGCTTCCGACAAGGATGTTCTGAAACACCATGAGGATGTAGCACAGTATCCATCCGTAGGTTATCTTCGTGTAGAAGAACGCCGTCTGCGATCCGAGCACGGACACGGCGAGGATTTCCATGATGGCAACGATGGCCGGTACCGCGAAGCCCAGGGGCAGCGACCTCGGTTCGCGCATGAGGGCCGCGGCGAGTTTGCGCGGATCGGTGAACACCATGTAGAAATAGTCGATCCATGCGAGCGATGTAAAGAATTCCTTCATGGCTGGTACCTGTACTCCACCGCAGGAAGATTGTAGAGCGTCTGGCGGTCGAGGCGGATATCGAGGCCCGTTTTCGCCCCCTGAAGCGACATGAGGATCCGCTCGATCGGATTGGTAACCTCATCGTACACCGGCGAATCATCGGGCAGCTTGGCCATGGCGCGCGCCTTTGCAAGCGCCGCCTCGAACGAGCCCAGCTCGTCGACAAGCCGGTGCTTTATAGCGGTCTCACCACTCATCACGCGCCCGTCCGCCACCGGCTCGATCTCGGGGATTGGGATATTCCTTCCCAGCGACACGTCGGCCAGAAACTTTTTATACGACGAGTCGATGATTTCCTGTATGAGCTCCCGCTCCTCGGCCCCCAGGTCGCGGTACGAGGCGAGAAGGTCCTTGTAGCGCCCGCTCTTAATGACGTTCATGCGGATGCCGAGCTTGTCGAAAAGCCCTTTGAGATTGGGCGATACGGCGATGACTCCGATGGAACCGGTGATCGTGCCGTGATTGGCCATAATGTAATTGCAGGCCGAGGCGACGTAATACCCGCCCGAGGCGGCCAGCTCTCCCATGGAGGCCACAACCACGATGTTGTCCCTGCGCAGCCGCATGATCTTGTCGTAGATCTCCTGCGTCGCCGCGACTGTGCCGCCGGGAGAATTGATGCGCACAAGCACCGCCTTTATCCGCGGGTCGCGCGCGAGGTCGTCAAGGCGCTGAACTATGGCGTCGGAGCCGTAGCTCACGCCGAACGGCCCGCCCCCGGCGGTGTCGATGGCGATGGGTCCGTAGACGCGCACGATCCCCACGCCTGGACCGGTTTCGGGCGAGCGCAGCCGGTATCCGTCGCGTCCCGATCCCTGCATTGTGAGGCTGATGTCGATGATGGCGAGGACCGACGAGAGGACGAGCAGTATGAGTATCGAGACGACTATCTTCCTGTTTTTGTCCATGGTATCTTCCGATGGTGGATTGGCTCTTTTCCGACGCATTCAGGCTACAGGCGGCGGGCCTTTTTGCAAGAAATATTTGTCGCTTTAAGTATTGACATCGTCCGAATAATGGCATATTTACTTCATCTGCCGCGCACCAGCGGCCCCTGGACTCCGCCCGGGACCCGGAACCGATTCCCCTCGGCGCCGTCGCGCCGACCGAACGAGGCAGTAGTGAAAAAACTCCCCGAAACGATCGTCGATTTCCACGTGCACCTGTTCCCGGACCGTCTCTTCGAGAAGATATGGAGCTTCTTCAGCAAGGGGTACGGCTGGGACGTCCGGCACCACCTCTACTACCGCGAATGCGTACAATATCTCAGGGACCGCGGCGTCGGGACGATCGTTTACTCCAATTACGCGCACCGCGAGGGCGTCGCCAAACGGCTCAACGAATGGAACCTCTCGGTGCTCGACGAGCTGCCCGACCTTTACTGCTTCGCCGCGTATCATCCCAGCGACGACGACGCGCTGGAGATGGCCAGGCGCGTGCTCGACCATCCCCGCGTGCTCGGCTTCAAGCTGCAGCTCCTCGTCCAGCGCTTTCATCCCCACGACGAGCGCCTTTTCCCGATGTACGAACTCGTTATGGAGCGGAACAAACGCATCCTCTTCCACGTGGGGACCGGCCCTGTGGGCAACGAATTCGTAGGGTTCGAGCACTTCGCCCGGCTCCTTGAGCGGTATCCGGACCTCCCCGCCAGCGTCGCGCACATGGGAGCGCTCGAATTCGGAGAATTCTTCGGGCTCCTCGAAGCCCATCCGCGGCTTTTTTTCGACACGTCATTCTCGTTTCTGCCGGGCCTTCCTGTCCGCTTCGACCTGGGAAACGACGCGCTGGAGCGGCACAGGGACCGGATCGTGTACGGCTCGGACTTTCCCAACATCATCTTTCCGCGCGAGGATGAAATCGAATTCCTCCTGGGGCTTGACCTCTCGCAGGAATTCTACGACGCGGTTTTTTACGACAACGGCATGCGCATCATCCGAGGGGAGGTCTGAAACGGACGTGTACGCAGGGATCGTTCTTTTACAAGAAATGTTTGCTTTTCAGGCTATATTCTGAAATAGTGCCACGTCGCGCACCAGGATCATAACGGCGGAAGCGTATTGATGAAAAGAATAGAAACCGAAGCGATCGTCATAGGCGGGGGGGCCACCGGGGCGGGGACGCTCCGCGACCTCACCCTGCGCGGCGTCCGTACGGTGCTAATAGAAAAAAGCGATATAGCATCGGGAACCACCGGCCGTAACCACGGCCTGCTCCATTCCGGCGCGCGCTACGCCGTAAACGACCTGGAGTCGGCGCGCGAATGTATCCGAGAAAACAAAATCCTTAAAAATATAGCGCGCCACTGCATAGAAGACACGGGAGGGCTCTTCGTAACGCTCCCCGAAGACGACCCCTCCTACCACGGCAAGCTCATCGAGCACTGTAAATACGCGGGCATCCGCTGCGAGGAAATAAGCGTGCAGGAAGCCCTGCGCATTGAACCCAATCTCAACCCGGAAATTCTCGCCGCGCTCCGGGTCCCCGACGGGACCATCGATCCGTTCCGCCTCACCTCGGCCAATGTGCTCGACGCGCAGGAGCGCGGTGGCGCGGTACTCACCCACGCCGAGGTGGTGGCCGTACTCCGGGAGGGCGATCGGGCCGCCGGCGTGCGCTGCCGCGACCGGAGGACCGGCGAGGAGTTCGAGGTGTACGGCGGCATCATCGTCAACGCCTCCGGAGTGTGGGGCCAGCACCTCTGCTCCCTGTCCGGAATAGAGCTCCGCATGTTCCCTTCCAAGGGCTCTATGGTCATCATCGACTACCGCATCAACAACGTCGTCGTGAACCGCTGCCGCGTTCCCTCGGACGGCGACATCATCGTTCCCGGCGACACCGTGTCGCTCATCGGTACCACGTCCAAGAAGGTGGGCTACGACCGCATCGACGAGATCACCGTCGACGAGGACGAAATAGCGACGCTCCTCGAGAGCGGAGAGAAGCTCATTCCGAACGTCTCCCGCACGCGGGTTCTCCGCGCCTATTGCGGCGTCCGCCCGCTCATTGCCGTCTCGGGCGAGATGGACGGACGCGAGATAAGCCGCGGCATAGTGCTCATCGACCACGAGAAGCGCGACGCGGTGGGGGGCCTGGTAACCATCGCCGGCGGCAAGCTTATGACCTACCGCCTGATGGCGGAAATGGCGGCCGACCTGGCCTGCGCGAAATTGAAGGTCAGAAAGAAATGCCGCACCCACAGAACCGCCCTTCCGGGCTCTGAGCGGCGTCTGAACCAGGCACGATCGGTCAAGTTTTTTACAGGCATACCCAACTCGGTGGTGGGCTCGACCCTGTACAGACACGGGCACCGCATTCGCAACATCCTGCACCGGGAGAAGCGCAATTACGGGCTCATCTGCGAGTGCGAGATGGTCACCGAAGGCGAGATCGAATACGCGCTTAAAAAACTGAACGTAAAGGACATCGTCGACCTGCGCAGGAGGACGCGCATCGGAATGGGCCCCTGCCAGGGCCAGCTGTGCGCCTATCGCGCCGCCGGTCTGTTCGTAAAATACGATTCGGCCACCTCCGACGAATCCAATAAAATGCTCGTTGACTTTCTGGAAGAACGCTGGAAGGGAATCAAGCCGGTATTGTGGGGCGACGCTCTGCGCGAGACGGAGTTCTGCTACTGGATCTACCAGGGGCTCTTCGGCCTGGGCGACGTGCGGTTTACGGAAGAGGGTGAGGAACGGTGAGATACGACTGCGTAATCATAGGCGGCGGGCTTTCCGGGCTCACCTGCGGCATCAGGCTCCAGGAAAAAGGAGCGCGGTGCGCCGTCATTTCAACGGGAATGAGCGCCCTGCACTTCTCGTCGGGGTCCATAGACCTGTTCGGATACAACGGTAACGGCAGGACCGTGTACCGCCCGTTCGAGTATCTCGACGAGTGTGCCGGCTCGAACCCGCGCCATCCGTACGCGCTCTGCGGAGCACCCAGGGTGCGTGAGGCCCTCTTTTATTTCCGTGACCAGCTGGAAAAGGAAGACATCGAGCTTTACAACAACGAAGAATCCAACCATTTCCACGTAACGACGCTCGGCACGCTCAAGCCCACGTTCTTTTCGCAGCGCAGCGTTTTCAACGAGAAGGTCCGCCTGGCGTTCGAGAAGAAATCCAAGATCGCCGCGCTCAACTTCGAGGGCTACCGCGATTTCTATCCGGAGCTCGCCGTCATAAACCTCAGGAGAAACGTCCTTTTCAGGAACATTGAAATAATTTCCGGTAAGATCGTCTACCCGGATTACGGCGATCCCCAGCGCAATCCCTTCGAGTACCGTTCGGTCGACATTGCCCGCATATTCGACACCGAGCGCTACCTTGAAGACCTCGCCGCGCAGATACGCAACGCGGCCGGAGATGCGGCCTTTGCGGCCATGCCCGCCTTCCTCGGCATCACAAATTTCAAGCGCCACCACCAGCTTTTGCAGCAGCTCACCGGGCTTCTCATCTACGAGATCCCGACACTGCCTCCCTCGATCCTGGGAATGCGCATCGACAACGCGCTCAAATCCCGCTTCGCGGCCCTCGGCGGCGTGTACATCGCCGGAGACACCGTTACAGGCGGAAAAGTCGAGGGCGACATGCTGAAATCCATCGCAACTGAGAACGGCGGCGGCTCGGCGCTGGAGGCCGGAAGCTTCGTGCTGGCCACCGGGAGCTTTTTCAGCGGCGGGCTGGTAAGCGAGTTCAGCCGGGTGCGCGAGCCGGTGTTCGGCCTCAGGGTGCACAGCCACGCGGAGCGATCGAAATGGCACGCGCCGGAATTCTTCCCGCGGCAGGGACATCCCTTTCTCGAGTACGGCGTGGAAACCGACGACCGCCTCAATCCGCTGACCGACGACGGGCGTAGAATCAGGAACCTTTACTGCACGGGGGCGCTCCTTCCGCACTACAACCCGATCAAAGAGGGCTCGGGCGGCGGCGTCGCCGTCAGCACCGGCTACCGCGCCGCGGAGCTCATTCTTTCAGGAAACTCTTAGCCCATGATTAAACTGGAAAACATAAGTTTCGACCACTGCATCAAATGCACCGTGTGCACCGTGTACTGCCCGGTCGCACGGGCCACGCACCACTTCCCGGGCCCCAAACAGTCCGGCCCGGATACGGAGCGCCTGCGCATCAAAAGCCCGGAGCTTCTCGACGAATCCCTTAAGTACTGCACCAACTGCAAGCGCTGCGAGATCGCCTGCCCGTCGAACGTAAAGATCGCCGACATCATACAGAGCTCGAAGTGGCGCTATTTCAGAAACACGTTCCGCATACGCGATTTCTTTCTGGCACGCACCGACCTTATGGGCGGCGTGGCAACCCGGGTCAGTTTCATGGTGAACTTCTTCATCAAACTCCCGCCGGTAAAGTTTTTCATGGACCGCTTTCTTCGCATACCCTCGGAGAGGCGCTTTCCTAAATACGCGCGGGGCACTTTCCGCTCCTGGTACAGGAAACAACGCCGGAAGCAGGCGTCCTTTGCCGAAAAGGCGGTCTACTTCCACGGCTGTTACGTGAACTACAACAACCACGAGCTCGGAAAGGACGTGGTGACCGTGCTCAACGCCATGAACGTAGGGGTGATCGTCGCTGAGGAAAAGTGCTGCGGCGTGCCGCTCATCGCCAACGGCTACATCGGAA
>CAZEAH010000076.1:0-9405 GCA_964510075.1 uncultured Leptospirales bacterium
TTTCGAGGGTTCGCAGATCGCGCATGGGCAGCGGGCGGCGCAGGGCGCGATCGAACGCTTCCGCTTCGATGCTGCGACTCGCGACTCGCGCTATCGCGTCGTCGGCGATCCGCGCTGGAGCGATGCGCACGGCATGCTCGTCACGCAGGGGCGCATGCACCGCGACATCGCCGCCTTCTCAAACCGCGAGTACTACGGCGGAAAGCTCACCGAGGCCCTCGAACGGCAGACGGCCGCGCGGGGGATGTTCGATCCCGCATCGACCGACGCGCTCGAGAGCGCGCTCGGCCGTGCGCGCGTGGTCTTCCTTCCGTCCACGGCGGAGTCGGGAACGCGCACCCACAGGGGAGAGGCGCGCGCGGTGCGGCGGATCGTCGAATGCGCGCTTCGCACGCTCGGCGGAAATTTTTCGGCCAGGTCGCTCGGCGTCATCACCCCCTTCCGCGCCCAGATAGGCGAAATACGAAGGGAGATCGCCGAGATCGACTCCCCGCTCGATCTCCACGCGCTCGTCACCGTGGACACGGTCGAGCGCTTTCAGGGGAGCCAGCGCGACATCATCGTGGTGTCGTTCGCACTCAACCATACGGGACGCATCGAACAGGCGCAGTCGCTCTCACCCGACGGCGCGGTGGACCGCAAGCTCAACGTCACCCTCACGCGCGCCCGCGAACACCTGGTGCTTGTGGGATGTCCCGTGGTGCTCGAAAAGGCGCCGCAGTATAAGAAACTGCTGGAACATGTCCGCAGGCTCGGCGGGTACCTGGACCCGAAACCGTTATTACGTTAGGCGCCTTTGCGTTCCGCACGCAGGTCCGGGACCACCCACACGGAATCCATACGGGACAATTTAAACGTGCGCTCCTCGCCGCGCAGGCAACAGAAGCCCTGCATGTACAGCTCTTCGCGATACGACATCACGCGCAGTGGCTTTACCCGGCGCCGCGTATGGTTGGACCTGAGGTCGTCGTAGTCGAACACCAGCCAGCAGCCTTTATCTATCGCAATCGAGATGACTACCCCCAGCCTGCCGCCCGTCGCATCGACCGGGACCGCTCTTTGCCATTCCTCTTCCGTCATTATATCGGTGGCAGAGGTATGGCCACCGGGGGCTTTTTTCCGGACTACCGAAACCGCCCCGGGCGCCGGGGCCGCCGCGCGCCGGGCCCTGCCGGAAGAAAGAGCAGGCGCCTTCGGGCTTCCCTTTTCGGTTTCGGCGTGCCGGGGCCCGCCGGACGGACCCGGCGCCGAAACGCGCTTCGTTACCCTCGCCTCCCTCATCTCGCGCTCGAGGCGCTCCCGGCGCAGCGCGCGGAGCGCGAGCTCGCTTTTTACCAGCAGGCGCACCAGAAGCCCCAGCGTGAGGTAGAGGACCGCTTCGCTCCAGGCGATAAACTCGAACTCCGGGTACGTGGGAAAGTATATTCCGTGCCGGTTTACCCAGTGGTCCGTCACCGCGGCCACACACTCGAGCGCACACCCGGCCGCCTCGCGCGCGGAGGCGTAGAGCGCGCTCCAGCCCGGAAACGCGCTCTCGACGACGCAGGCCGTGTTGAACAGCATGAAGCCGACAAGAATCCAGTGGCTCTTCCTCATACCCCCCTCCTTCGCGGCCCGACCGCCGGCTCACTCCAACCCCGGCCCTATGTACAGGTAACAGCGCGTGTCGGGGTTCGATATCCGCACGGTGCAGGGCGCGCCGAACTGCGCGTGCAGTACGCAGTCCTCCATGTCGCCGCTTTCCGAGCCCATGTACAGGCGCGAAAGCGGCGCGGCGAAACCCCGCTCCATGCGCCACTCGAAGTTCGTTACGCCGGCCAGAAGTATCGCCTGTCCCATCCCCGCGCGCAGGCGGTATCCGTACTCTTTCTTTAAAATATGAATGTCGGTTACGCCGGTAAGTACGATGTCGTGGCACGTCTCGTTCATGTCGTTCATCCTCCGTGACGCGGGGCCCGCCTGGCCCCTAATGTAATGGTAGTTACGACGGCCGGGGCGGGCGCATTATCGGTTTTTTTTACGATGGCCGTGCCGCCGGCGCCGCTCCCCGCGCGGCGCCTCCGCCATCGGGCGCAGAAGCCGGGGGCCGCCTCACGACGACGCGCCGGGCGGACGCGCGGTACTACCATTATTGAAATGAGTGCGCCAATAGTATGGAATACGCGGAGGGAATGGTACACCTTCGAGGTCGAGGTTCTGAAAAACGGGCGCGGGCCTAAGGCGGTCAGCGGGCGCGCCGGTACACGGAAGAGCTCTCTTTGAGCATGTGGATCATGGTCTTTCGAAGTTCCGGCGGCCCGAGGATCTCCACGTTTCTGCCGTACAGAAAGAGCTGTTTGCAGAGGAAGCGGTCGTCGGAGACGGTGAACGAGGCGCGGTAGTGGTGGCTGCCGTCGGGGCGGATGTCCGGGTCGAGGATGGAGAGGTTCTCCTCCATCGTGCCGAGGAGCTTCTCGTGGAAGCGGAGCTCCACGGCGTATTTCGGGCCGATGAACGAGCCCAGAGAATCGCGAAAGACCTCTTCCACCGGCGGGGCGTCCTCGGAAAACTCGTCGTCGAGCACGGCGAGGTTGTTGACACGGTTGAAGATGAAGAGCGCCGTGACGTTATGCGATAGGCTTTTGCACACCAGGTACAGGTTGTTGTTGCGGAACACGAGGTGGTACGGGTGCACGCGGTAGCGCCGCGGCTCGCTCGCCGCGGCCGGGGTGTAGTCGAACTCTATCTTCTTTTTCAATAACGCGGCGAAGTAAACGCGGGCCAGCATCCACAGCCCGTCCTCGGGGTGGCGCGCGATGAGCTTACGCAGGATGATGTCGCGGCCCGTGTCCGTGGTCACGAAACCCGAATAGACCGCGGCCATGCGAAGCTGGAGCTCCTCGTCGAGCGGGATGCGAAGCCCCGTGTGCCGTTTGCCCTTTTCGGTGGCGACCTCTATTCCGAACTCGTTTACCAGGTACTTCTGGATATAGTCGCGCACGGCCTTGTCGGTGATGGGGTCGCGCGGCTCGTCCATTGAGAGCAGGTCGGCCAGGCTTCCGGCGTTCCACTGCACCGTATCCGAAGGGTTCTGTAAAAGGGCCAGCACATGCAGGCAGCGCTTGATGACGCCGAGGCGCGTTTCGGGATTGGGGATGGGAGCGTCTTTCATTTCGGCCCCTCTCTGTTTTTGCCGCATGGTAACAGGCGCCCGCGGCAAGCGCAATACTTTTTGCGGCTGGACGAAATCCCTCAGGCAAAGCGGGTCGGGGCGCCGTACGGCCCCGGGAATCCATTTCATCGCGCTTTTTTCCAGGTAGACCGCGAGGGTAGAGCTTTGCGGGGCCTCTTCGCCTATATTCGGTACATACAGACAGCCGCTGGCGGCGCCCCGGCGACCTTCCATCCGCATGCCGGGGCGCCGCGCTCTTTCCGCGCCGAGAGGCGCGGCATTCTCCGTCCGGAACCGCCCGCGGGGCCGGATGGATACACCGGGAGGCAGCATGAAAAAAAAGGACCGCACAATCACTCCGCGCGACGGGTCGCCGGCCGAAACCCCGGGCTCTCCGGGCGCGGAAGCGCGCCGGGGGCCGCGCCGCAGGGAACGCGAAGGCCCCGGCAGGAAGGCCCGGGGCTGCCCGCCCGCCCGAAAGGACACCCTCGGTAAGCTCTTCAATATCGATGACTTCAGGCTCCCCTCGCGGAAAAACAGCGAGTCCTACCGTTCGGCGCTCGACGGCGTGCTCGAACGGCTCGCGGAGACGAGCGCGGATATTCTGTCGGCCTGTTTCGGCATGGCCGTCGCGGGCACATGGCGGGAGTGGGACGCGACCGTACCCGTGGGCATGGAGATCGACGTCGACGACGAAATGCTCATGGATACCGGGGATACAACAATCACGGCGCTCATCAAGCTTAAAAAGCGAATCGATGGGTTTCTTGTTCTGTATTCGATCGATGATACACAATTGAGTTCAACGCATGCGTTACATACCGATGAAATTAAACCCGATGGAGCAGACACACCACATTTCCCCTGGGACGACGTAAAGGCGTGTTGTGAACATGTACTGGACGCTGAAGGTTATAAAGACCGTAAGCCGTGTCCGAAATGCGGGACGCGGCCGGAAAAACTTATATGGATCAGCTTTAAGAGCCCTCTCTGGACATGGCAGCAGTTATGCGGCCAACAGGGACCGCTCTCGATCTGCCCGAAATGCACGATACAGGTTGAATTCATCCTGAATGTGATGAATTGAAGATCAGCTCCGGCGAAGAACATCAGGGGAGGGCCGCCCCCGGGGATTTACCAATCAAGCGATGAGCCTTCGTTATGATCGATCTCGCGCAGGATTTCGGACAGGGGAGCTCTCAGCGGCGGCGGATCTTCTTTTATGGTATTCCAGAGGATCTTCATCTGGATACCGAAATACTCGTGGGTAACCTTGTCCCTCATGCCGGCCATGCTGCGTCATGGCACCATGGAGTACGCGGACCGGAGGTCGTCCCGCACCTTCTTGGCCGCTTCGCCGATAATCTGTATCGCGCGCACGGTCGCGTAGACGGTCTTGCGGTCCGCGATAAATTCGTCGTATGTCATCGCGCCGGTAAAATCGGCTATCGCATCGATCGAATCGATGATGTCCTGGATGTAATCACCCGCGCTCCTGCGGGTCACAGGTACACGACCTCTTCGAGGATTCTTCTGCCGATACGGGGCTTGAGTCCCTCCAGCGTGACGAGATCCACGCTGACGCCCACGGTATTCGACAGGTACTCCTCCATTTCGACGAGCCCGAACAGCCCGAGCGAGGGTTCCGGACCGAGATCGATGAGAACGTCGAGATCGCTGTCTTCCTTCTGCTCGTTGCGTATATACGACCCGAAAACGCCTATGCGCTTAACCCTGTATTTTTCAGACAGCACCGGAACGGTTTCCCTTAATCGTTCCAGTACGGCATCTGTCGATTTCATCGTGAAAACCTCTCATGATAATCAAGCGCCCCACGGAAAAAGCCGCGGACCCGTCCGCCGGCTACGGGAATCCGTTCACCCGTCATGGCGCGTGTTCCGAACGGTCCCGTTAGGATAGTGGCGAATATACGACCTGTCAAGCCAATCATCACGCCCCCGCGTATCCACGCTTAATGCCCGCGCCGGCTCACGATGAACCTGCCCGTAAGCTCCCGCATCTCGCCGGCCTGGCGGGACATCTCGGTGCTGATGGCCGCGGGCGAGCTCTACCGCGAGATCAGCCCGGGGTCCTCACCCGCGAGGCGGAGAAGAGGTTGACCAGCGCGATAACCGCGCCCAGCAGGAAGACGTACTGGTAGCCGAGGGATAGCCATATCCAGCCGCTGACCAGCGCGATCGCGATGGAAAAGAAGTGGTCGATGGTGACGCCCATGGTGAGCGTCTGCGTGACGTCGGCGGGGTCCACGGCGATCTTCTTTAAATACGTGGCGCGTGCCATGCCGACCGACATGAGGAGCTGGTCCACGACGTAGCAGGCGCAGGTGACGTAGAGCGCGACCGTCTCGCCGAAGGCATCACGCGAGAAGCCGTACAGCAGGCACACGGCGATAAGCGCGACCGCCTCGGCCATGAGGATGAAGCGCTCGCCGAGCCGGTCGATGGCCCGCCCCAGAAGCGGCTTGAAGACGATACCGATCACCCCGCCCGCGGCCAGCAGCGTCGCCACCACCTGCGTCTTCTGGCGGAATACCGTCACCAGAACCCAGGGCGCGAAGGTTATGAAGAGCTGCTTGCGCGTGCCGTAGAGGATGTTGAGCCAGTAGAAGAGGCCGTATTCTCTGCGGAGAAGGAAGCGCGTCTTCGCCGGGCGCGGCTCGTCGGGCGTCATGATGAAGATGAGGACCGAAGCGGCGAAGAAGCCCGCAGCCGCGAGCATGAATGAAGAAGCGAAGGTGAAGCCGAAATAATTGAAGCCGGCGAACACCGTCACGCCTCCCACGATCGCCGCCAGGTTCGCCGAGCCGCTCAGCTGGCCCAGGCGGCTTCCCGCCTTCCCGTCGGCGGCGAACTCCATGCCGATGCTCGAGGTAAGCGGGAGGAACAGGTGCTGGCCCGAGCTGAAGACGAAGAGCCACAGGAGCATGACCGGAAAGCTTACGGCGAAAAGGCCGAGCAGAATGATGCCCAGCGCCATGAGCGCGTTGGCCAGGGCCGCCAGGCGTCGGCTCCCCACGAAGAAGAAGAGCGCCGAGAGAAAGATGACCAGAAATCCCGGCATCTCGCGCGGGAGCTCCATGAAGCCGCGCTGGAACTCGCTTATGGAGAATGTTTCGGCCAGATAGTTGTTGAGCGTGGAATCTACCACGCTCTGCGAGAAGCCAAACACGGCCACCGCAGCGAAGAAGAGCGCGTACTGCCCCGATTGCGCCGATAAGCGCCGTTTTATTTTTTCCATATACCTACACCCGGCTGTCGCCCGGCCCCGGGCCATGACGCTGAACCATCGGCGCGGCGCGCGTTTTGTCAATGGAAAAACGCGGGATGGGGGAATCGCGCCGGGCGAAACTCCGGCGCCCGGGCGAAAATGGAGTTGCCATAAGCGAAAGGGGGGCGACATTCTCGCAAGGCCGGCTCGCCGTGTCATCGCACGGTGACTGAGTCGGCGGGAATGCGCAACGGAGCGGAAACATATATCGGCCGCATTCATTCGGGGGGCATCGGCATGAAAATTCTGTTCTTCGGCTCAGGCGTAATTGGAAGCGTATTGGCCGCGCGGCTCGGCTCGTCCGGGCACGACATCACCGTGCTCGCGCGGGGGGAGCGCCTCAGGCGGATACGCGAGGGCGGCATCGTCGTCCGCGACGGCATCGGCGGCGAGACTCTCGCGATCAGGCCGCACGTCGTCGAGCGGCTGGACCCGGACGACTTCTACGACCTCGCCGTGGTGCCGGTGCGGGCGGACCACCTTGACGCCATACTGCCCGTTCTGGCCGCCAACCGGGCCATACGGGACATTCTCATCATGGTGAACAACCCGAAGGGATACGGCGGGATCGTCGAGGCCCTGGGGCGCGAACGCTTTTTCCTGGGATTTCCCGGAATGGGCGGCGGGCTTTCCGATAACACCGTAACGTACACCCTGGCGAACCGGCTGATCCAGCCCACCACCCTGGGCGAGACCGACGGATCGATCACGCCCAGGCTCAGGCGCGCGGCGGCCGCACTCCGCGGCGCGGGCTTCCCGGTCGCCGTCGAAAGCACCATGGAGGCCTGGCAGAAGACCCACGTGTGCTGGATACTGCCGCTGGCGGCCGCCCTGTACATGGCGGGCACTTCCCCCGCCGCGCTCGCCGGGAGAAGCGACGTCCTTCGGCTCATGCTTCGCGCCATCAGGGAGTGCTTCGCGGCGCTTCACGCCATCGGCGTTCCGGTCACGCCGTCCAAACTCCGCCTCTTCGAGCTGATGCCCGAACGCCTCATGCTGAAAGCCCTGAGCTTCGTCATGGCGAGGGCCGACATGGAGTTCCTTGCGGCCCTGCACGTGCGCAACGCCCCCGGCGAGATGCGGCTTCTCGCCGACGGGCTCATGGAGCTGGTGCGCGGCTCCAGAGTGAAGGCCCCGGCGCTCGAAGCGATACTGGAGCATATTCCCGCGAAATGAGCGTACGGGCGCACGGCGCGGGCGCGGCGGACGCCCGTCCGGAAAGCTGACGGCCGCCGGAACCGTTCGCACGGACGGACCCAGCGCCGGCCTGAACGCGCGGTTCGCGTCGAACGGCGGGCGTCGAGGGGACGACATGCCCGGTGCGCGGGCCTACCCATCACCCCCGAAAAAAATTTTTCCGGTTACCGCGTTAGGACGCAAAATGACTTGCGTTTTTACCGCCGGTGCGTTTCTCAATGGTCGTTGCGTATCACCGGCGACCGGGAGCACCGGCGCCGCGTTCACTCTCACGCGTCAAAGGACTGTTCCATGGCCGCCGACAACGCCTGCCAGAGCGCGCACGAGATCTTTATCGCGTCCGGGTGCCTTCAGTGCGCCGGCAACGAGGAAAGCTGCTGCGCCGAAAGCTATGTTCCGCTTACCATCGCCGATATCATGGCCATTCTCGACCTGGGCTACACGCTCGAGGAGGCCGCGCAGGTTGGCGAATACTACGAGGAATACCTGGACGACGCCGAGCCCTGGTGGCGCGCCGGCATGACCGAAATCGACGGGCGGCTATACCGCCTCACCACGCGCAAGAACGAGCGCGCGCAGTGCGTCTTTCTCCGCGAGGGACAGGGCTGCGTGCTGGGCGAGCGGCGCCCGCGGGTGTGCAAAATCTATCCCTTCTGGGTGAACGAGCGGGGCGCGATCATCGTCGAGCCGGGCGAGGAGGAGTGCTGCCGCATCGCCGGGGGCGCGGTGCCGGTGGAGCGCGGCATCCGCATGATCGACGAGACCCCCGAAAGCATCATGGAGCATTTTCTGGCGATAAAGCGCGACTGCGAGGAGAACGGGGAACGCCACCGCGAACTGCTCGAGCGGCTTCTGGCCCGACGCGAGGCCCGGCCGCTCCAGGCTCTTTATTCGGGGAGCGGGGGATGATGCGAAGGCCCGCCGGGCCCCGGCCCTCGCCGCCGGCGCGCATGGGCGCGTTCAGCCTTTTGCGCCCCGCTCTTCGCCGAAACGCGAGGCGCGCACGGAAAGGAGCCCCAGCGCCGCCGACACGACGGCCAGCGCGATGTACAGCTTGAAGGCGGGCAGATAGCTTCCGCGCGCGTCGTAGATATAGCCCGACAGAGGCGTCCCCAGCCCGCTTCCCAGCATCATGAACAGGTTCACCACCCCGAAGACCACGCCGAAATGCCTCAGCCCCGCCGAGCGCGCCGTCATGAGCGGCGGGAGCACCGTCTGTACGGTTATGCCGAACGAAAAGAGCGCGGCCCCGGCCACCGCCGCAGTCGCGGAGGCCGCGCCGAAGAGCAGGCCGATGCCGGCGACCGTGCAGCCGAATACCAGCGCGAGCGCCCTGCCGATGCCCCAGCGGTCGCTTACCAGGCCCACGATCACCTTGGCCGGCACGAGCATGCCCAGCGTGAGCCCCATGACGAGCGAGGCGAAGGCCGAGTCGTGCCCGATGTCGCAGAGATAGGGGACCAGGTGCATCTGCACGCCCATCACCTCCACGCTGGCGAAAAAGACCATGAGCGCGAGGAGCCAGAACGACACCGTCGACACCGCCTGGCGGAGCGACAGTCCCTCCTCCCCGGGCCCGGCCGCCTTTGCGGCGGCTCCGCCGGCCCCGTACGGGGCCAGGCCCATCTCGCGCGGGCGCGAGCGCAGGAGGAACGAGGGGGCCACGGTGAACAGGGCGATCGCCCCGGCGAAAAAGAGGTAGGTGGCCTGCCAGCCGTACAGGGCGAGCACGTGGTCGCCCAGCGGGTTGAAGACGAGCCCGCCAAGCC
>CAZEAH010000077.1:0-9385 GCA_964510075.1 uncultured Leptospirales bacterium
GTTCTCTTTATAAAATCTTCATTGCCTCCATGCATCTTCGCCTGTTTTTGCGTTGAGTTTTTTTACATTCCCGGGCAGTGTAACCCGATTTATTTCATTCGGTGGTTTCCGGACACTTATCGTCCATTACCGCACGGAGGTCCATCTCAATGGAAGCGCTCCTTTACCTTCTTCTCGTACCCGCCTCCATCGCCGGTATGGCCGTCTGCCTGCTCTCATACCTTCTTTTTCTCTATCCAAGAACAAGGCTGGACACGCTCCCCACCGGCCCCGGCGCTTCCGGTCCGGGATTCGAAATACGTGAGGTCGGAGGCGTTCCTTATCTAACGACCAGCAAGCTGCCCTATCCCACTCATTTCGAGAGCACGAACCATCCCACAATCAATCTCCGCGGGAAGTGGCATATGCACTTCGACGGCAGGGGTGACGGCGAGGCCCGCGGCCTCCCCTCCGTTACAACTCCCGGTTCCGGCTGGATGCCGGTCTCCATCCCCTCAACCTTCAACACTGCGTCCGGCTCGCACACCATGTACGAGGGTGCAGTCTGGTTTCACCGGCAATTCCGCTTAAATGGACCGAAATCCGACGCCGTCTTCGCCAGGCTGTGTTTCCAGGGCGTACTGCTGAGATGTTCGGTATGGCTTAATGGGCGCCTCCTCGGTCACCGGGAGGGGGGATACACGCCTTTCTATTTCGATATCTCCGATCATCTTAATTATGGCGGCCTTAATCACCTGGTCGTAAAAACCGACAACCGGCTTACCTGGACATCGCTGCCCCCGAAAATATGGAAACATCATCATGCCGGCTGGCATACCTACGGCGGAATATATCGGGACGTTTCAATAGAACTCGTTCCCTCTCAGTATATATTCAAGGGCGCCGCCTCGTACGTAATCGGAGCAGACGGCACCGATCTCCGCATCGATGTGCTTGTGCATAACAGGTCGGCCATGCTTCCGTTCGATCTGGCCTGTTCCGTGCACGCGCCCGGCGGGAAACGCGTAGGATCGGTCAGAACAGGGCGCGTGACGCCGGGAGAAGCGGTCAGCGCCCAACGCTTCGGTTTCCGGATAGACAGGCCCCATCTGTGGAGCCCCGGTAGCCCCGGTCTGTATACCGTTCGTCTGTCGATGCGACGCGGGAGCGCGCGCCAGAACCTCATGTTTAAAACCGGAATTCGTGATGTATCGGTGAGCGGAACATCCATTCTGCTGAACGGAACACCCATGTTTTTAAAGGGCATCTGCAAGCACGAGGACGATCCCCGGCTGGGCGCCACGCAGAACGCCGCGAGCATCGCGCGTGACCTGTCCCTCGTCAGGAGACTTAACGCCAATTATATACGACTCGCGCACTACCCCCACTGCCCGGACGAACTCATCGCGGCCCGCGACAAGGGGATTCTCCTCAGCGAGGAGATTGCCAACTACCAGACCGGCACCGGTTTTACGGCGTGGCACGAGGAGCGCCGGAGCGTTTTCCGTTTCCCCGTACGCATGTTCGGAATGCGCCAGATGATGAAGCGCGCATTTCTGCTCAATGCCCAGCGCGAAATCGCCGAAATGATCGAGCGCGACCGCAACAATCCCGCCGTCATCATGTGGAGCGTCGGCAACGAAACCTATACGCTCTTCGGCGATGCCGGAAGGGTCTACGCCTGGCTTCGCGGCGTCGCCCGAGGGTTAGACGCCACCCGGCCTGTCACCATGGCCGAGCTCACGTATAACATTCCGTTTTTCGACAACAATCGCCGGGCTGCCGGGGAAATGGACGTCATCTCCGTAAACATGTACTGCGGCTGGTACTACGGTACCACGGCCGACATAGGGCCGCATCTTGACCGCCTCCACCAAATGTATCCGGACAAACCGATAATCATCTCCGAGTTCGGCGCCGATGCCGCCCCCGGAAGAAAAGAAAGCGACGGCGTATGGAAGGCCGAACGCGTCAGGTACGGCAAGACCTACTCGGAGGAATACCAGGCACGGATTATCGTAGAATACTGGAAAACGGCGCGTGAACGGCCGTTCGTTATCGGAGTATCTCCCTGGGTGTTTTCCGATTTCTTCTGCACCTGGTTTCCAAACAATCCCGTACCGTTTCACAATCTCAAGGGAATACTCTCGGCAGACCGGAAGCCCAAGGCGGCGTACGGTCTGCTTCGTACCCTGTACGGAAAGAAGTGACTCGTATGTCCCCGATATTCGACTTCAGCCGCTTCCAGGCGGAACTGTTTCCGAAATGGATCCGTCAGTTCGAATCCGGCCCAGTTACCGGTGAATACAGCTATAAAATCGGCGGGCCTACCGATTCCTACGGAACCACCGACATGCTCATCAGCCGATGGATAATCGGCGATCTTGAACTCTCCGAGCGGGAAAAGGACGAGTGGGCATCCGTCATCAACCGTTTTCAGCGCCCCGACGGATGGTACCGCAAGACCTACACTTTCCATCATCGCGAACACACCACCGCCTATGCCGTCGCCGCGCTGACGCTCATTGAACGTAGGCCGGCTCTGCCGCTCGCATGGGCCCGGCCAATCCTTGCCTCCCGTGCCTCCATGGAACGCTGGATAGAAAGCGTCAACTGGTCCATTATTTGGCCCGGCTCTCATATCGTGTCCGGTGTACCCGCGGCCCTTGTGATGACCGGAGAAGGTAACGAGGATTTCTACGAATGGTACTTCGACTGGCTTAACAGGAACGTCGATCACCGTTCGGGCTTCTGGTGCCGCGGACTGGTCCACCGGCTCGGGATAATCCGCCGACCGACCAAGCACGAGATGGGCGGCGCCTTCCATATGTACTACGTGTACGAGCGTTTCGGAAGAAAATGGCCTTACCCCGAACGCATCGTCGACCACACCCTCCGCCTCCAGCACGCAAACGGGCTGTGGGACTCCGACGTCACCTACTGTATCGATCTTGATGGAGTGTACTGCCTCACGCGCTCGAGCCGAAACGCCGGCTGGTATCGAAAGGATGACGTCTACGCCGCGTGCCTCCGCTATCTCGAAACCGCGGAGCGAATCCTGAACGATCGCGAGTTCCTTTTCCGTCGTTACCGTAACTCACACGTACTCACCGGCGCGCTCGCCGCCGTGGCAGAATGCGCCGGGTTCTTTCCGGAAATCGTACGAACCTCGAAACCGTGGAGGCAATCACTGGACACGGCCTGTTTTATATGAACGCTGTCGATGCATGCGCGCGCCGGGCGCAAGAATCCCGGACACGGCCCTGTCGGCCGTCGATATCACAGTGAAGGATACACGCATGAAATTCAACTACGGCAGGATCTTTCTGCTCGGCTTCGGCTCCTTCGGCTTCAGCGCGATCTGGGTCATTTATAACAGCTTCGTGCCCCTGTTCCTCCAGGACCGTTTCCTTCTCGCTCCCGCAATGATCGGTTTCTTCATGACGCTCGACAACATAGCGGCGCTTTTCATCCAGCCGCCCATGGGAGCATGGTCGGATCGCGTGCGCACCCGCATCGGAAGGCGCATGCCGTTCATCCTCGCCGGAATACCGGTAGCGGCAACGGCATTCGTTTTTCTGCCACTCGCCCCGTCGCTTCCTTTTTTTGTCGCGTGTACGGTCAGCCTTATCTTCAGCATGGCGGTATGGCGCACTCCGGTCGTCGCGCTGCTGGCCGACATCACCCCTTCCCCGTACCGCTCCCAGGCCAACGGCATCACCAACTTCATGGGAGGCATCGGAGGCATAATCGCCGCGGTCGGCGGGGGAGCGCTCTTTTCCATACACCAGGGATACCCCTTCTGGATGGGGGCCGGCCTTGTCATTCTTGCCGGGTTCATGCTTTTCGCCTTCATACGCGAGCCGAAGGAGTACGAAAGCGCCGGCGAGGCGCGCCCGGAGCTTCTTGCCAATCTCAGGCTCATTATTCGTGATCCCGACCGGAGCGCGCTCCGGCTTTTTCTCGCACAT
Organism: uncultured Leptospirales bacterium; assembly: GCA_964510075.1. GTDB lineage: Bacteria > Spirochaetota > UBA4802 > UBA4802 > UBA5368 > MVZN01. Next base: position 3,951 of record CAZEAH010000077.1, read on the forward strand.
TTCTTCTGGTTTATCGCTCTCAATGCCGTGGAGGCATTCTTCACTCTGTACGCAAAGAACCACCTCGGCTATCCCGGCGAGCACGGTTCGCGGATCCTCGGCCAGTTTCTGCTCACGCTGGTGCTCTTCGCCCTGCCGGCCGGGTCCATCGGGGGAAAAATCGGACGCCGGCGCTCGATAATGCTCGGCTTATCGCTGCTGATGGCGACGCTCCTCACCATCTATTTCCTGGACCGGGAAACACTCACCACCGTGATAACACGCCTGCCCGTGCTGGGGACCGTGCCGATCGTGGGGGTTTTGCTTATGGTCTGCGGGTGCTCGTGGATGCTCGTAAACGTCAATTCACTTCCGATGGTCGTAGACCTCACCGACGATCTTCGCGCCGGCACCTATACGGGGATATACTATCTTTTCATTACGGCCGCGGCGATCGCGGGACCGAACATCAATGGATGGATAATACAGCTGAGCGGCAACGATTACAGCGCTATCTACATCGCCTCGCCGTTTTTTATCGCGCTCGCGCTGGTTATGATGGCCGGGGTACGCAGGGGAGAGGCGGGATCGCAGCGGACCGCAGTAGACGGCCGTACAGCCCCTTGAGACAGCATGTCGGTTGTTATCGGCCGACAGGGAAATTAAAGTAAGCGCGCGCGTTGTTGTAACAGATATCGCGTATCATCCCGCCGACGAGCATGAAATCGCGCGGGATAAGCCCGTGCTCCATGTCGGTTCCCACAAGGTCGCACAGCACACGCCTGAAATACTCATGGCGGGGGAACGAGAGGAAGCTCCGAGAATCGGTCGTCATTCCAATAAAGCGGGCGAGGAGCCCCATGTTCGAAAGCGCGTTCAACTGCGCCTCCATACCGTCTTTCTGGTCGAGGAACCACCAGCCGCTGCCGAACTGCATCTTGCCGGGCACCGATCCGTCCTGAAAGTTGCCGATCATGGTGGCAAAAAGCGCGTTGTCCGCGGGGTTGATGTTATACAGAACGGTGCGCGTCAGCCTGCCCTCGCGCTCGAGGCGGTCGAGGAAGCGCGCCGTCGATTTACCGTGCGCGAAATCGCCGACCGAATCGTATCCGGTGTCCGGGCCCAGCGCGCCGAACATCCTCGAGTTCGTATTGCGCAATACCCCCACTTGGAACTGGTGTACCCATCCCCTTTCGTGGTCCATCACCGCCAGCCGGTGAAGCAAGGCCGAACCGTATTCCAGCGACTCCTCCTCCGAAACCGCCCCCCCCTTGATCGCCCGCGCGAATATGGCGCGCACTCTTCTTTCGCTCCAGTCGGCGGGAGGGATCCACTCCAGACCGTGGTCGGAGAGCCGGCACCCTGCCCGGTGGAAAAACGCGTGGCGCGCCTCGAGAGCCTGAAGAAGGTCCTCGTAATGCCGAATACGAATACCCGTAATCTCACCGAGCCGGGCCGTCCACGGGACGAACGAGTCCGGTCTGTCAACAGCGAGCGCCCTGTCGGGCCTCCAGGCGGGCCAGAGAGCGAAGGGCATGTCCTCCCGCTCTCTCCATATGCGATGATGTTCGAGCGAATCGACCGGATCGTCTGTCGTACAGACAAGTTCAACGTTGAATTTCTTTACGATCGACCGCGCGCCGAAATTCGAGGACGCGAGCTTTTCGTTGCACTCGTCGAAAATCCAATCGGCGCTTTCACCGTCGAGCAGCCTGTCTCCGATACCGAAAATACGAACAAGCTCCAGGTGAGTCCAGTGATACAGAGGATTTCGAAGGGTTGAGGGGACCGTGCGCGCCCATGCCCGGAACTTTTCCCTGTCATCGGCCTCGCCCGTAACGAGCCGCTCGTCGATGCCGTTCGCCCGCATCGCGCGCCACTTGTAGTGATCTCCGTCGAGCCATGCCTCTGTTATGCTTCTGAAGCGGTGGTCTGAGGCGAGCATTTCAGGGTTCAGATGACAGTGGTAGTCGATGATGGGCATCGACGCGGCGAACTCGTGGTAAAGCCTGCGGGCGCTTTCCGATCGGAGCATGAAATCATCGTGGATGAAGGGTACCATTTCGCTCTTTTCCAAGCAGGTGGAGATGTCTTCCTATATGCCCGGACAGCATTTCCGCGTAGAGCTCCTCCTCGGCGATGAGCGCGGCGAGAAATTCACGCCCGAGGGGATTCATCCTCCCGTCGGATTCCCTCTGCAGAATACATCCGTACGTGATGTGAAGCATCTGACGGGTATTCTCATCATCAAGGCCGGACGCAAGTTCGTCGTCTGAAAGCGCATCCGGGGAAAGAAGAGCGGCCGCGTCTGCGGATACGTGATAATACCGCCGGGCCTCATCGAAACACTCGACCGCCCGTTTGTGCACCCTCCGATAGAGGTCCGGAAATTTCCGGGCGACCAGCCGTACCGCTTCAAGCCAGCTTGTCCCGGCCGTTTTTACATGGAATCGACCCTTGGTAAGCTCCTCGATGGCAGGAAACACGGCGAACTTGTCGCTTCCCGAATGAATGCTCAGTCGGTACCCGAACGCGTCCGCTATGGCCGCGTGAACGGCGAATTCGCGTCTGAAGCGGTCGACATCGCCACGATAGTCCACACCCTTCTGAAATTCGCCGCAAAACCTCGGGGCCGCACTGGTAAGGAGCACGCCGCGCCTTGCGAGTTCGGCCGCAACAAGATAGTGCGCCTCCGGCGAGGTCGGCGCCGTCGTTTCGTCGATGGAAAGCTCGAAATCTACCTCACGCCCTGCGGTGGCGATCCTCTCTCCGTACACTTTTTCCGCGAAATCGATCACTCCGGCGTAGAGCAGCAGGCATCGCGCAAGCTCCATTTTATCGAAGGATATCTCCGCCCCCTCGACGAGAAATTCCTTCCCCGTATAGGTGCGCTCGTAATCCTTTCGCAGCGAAGCCGGCAGCGTGGCGTATCTGTTTTTAATCTCGGACGCACCGAGACATTCGATTTCCGCGTCGATGAAATCCGAGCAGTCGAGCGTTATCATCGAAAAACCGGCGTCGAGCGCCGCGGAGATGTCGTTTTCATTTTTAAGATGGTCGCCGTCGGCCCCGAATCCTCCCGTATATCCCTCACGCAGAACGCCAAAGCATGCCGCATTCAGAACATCGGAGTACGACCGCCCGGTAAGGGTAAGTTCGCGCATACTCTGCTGGGCAAGTACGGGGAAAATACCCCTTTCACGGACCGCCCGGATATGGCCGGGAGAAGCGAGGCCGATACGGTCTCCAAGTCCTATTCCTGATTTTAATCTACCTGCGGGTGCGGGAAGGGTATGCGGAAAATGACGGTTGATAACGCGGCGGGTGTTTTCACAGAGGGGAGCGAGTTTGAATGTGTCGAATGCCTCACCGGGAAGTTCATCGAAAAGAGTGCCCGAGCCGGCCGCGAGCAAAACAACCTCTTCGGAGCGTCGAATCAGTATAATCCCGGTATCCCCCTTCCGCAAACGGGAACGCGGATACACGACAGTCGAGCCGCTCGATGAAGGCAGTTCGCCCCGCATAAGATCATCGGCCATTCGACGTACATCATCCATACGACAATATCTCCGGGGCCATTCATCTCCGAGCGTATACGATTATTTCTTCTTTTTGATTGCGTCCTTGCTTTCGTACGCCGCCCCTATGTTCCATGCCTGTCCGATGTAGTCGCCTATTCGATAGTACGCCCTTTCGTGCGTGGCAAAAACAATCGGATCGATCTTTTTTATATCGAGTCTGCCGTCGGTAAGGTAGCGTTCTTCGGTGTAAACCGAAACGATCTCACCTATATAGGCGGTGTCGACATCGAATTCCATCGTCTGTATTAGCCGGCACTCGAGATTGAGGGGACATTCCTGTATCATCGGAGCGGTTTCGAGCTTCCCGTAGAAGCTGTTGAATACGGCTGATTTGTCGACCTCCCCTCCCGACACCAGACCGCAATAATCCGTCTTAATCACCATGTCGGCGGAGGGAATATTGACGCTGAACGTTTTGTTTTCAATGATACCTATATTCGTATAATGCGATTGATTGATTGATACGGAAAGAATCGGGGGATGGGCGTTTACAATGCCGCAGAACGCTATTACGAGATAATTCGGTTTACCTTCAATATTTGCCCCTACCAGCGTCGTCGGCATCGGGTACAGAAACGAGCGCACATCCAGTTCATATTTTTTCACGTTGACACCACCCTTCCCGAAATTCTCGCATCAGTGTAATTGGGATGGATTTTATTTCAAGAAAAACCCGTTAAATCTGCTATAATTTTTATTACTTCCTTATACATTCACTTGGCAGAGCTCTTTATATTTATTTTACGCATTTTTTACAGATTGTACCGTGTATTAAATATTTCGTTCTCGACAATGTAATCAGGATATGCGATAATTTTCTTGACAAAACCGTTCGGGCGTGAACTATGCTCATATTATGAATATAGTTCATTTAACATTGTGTTCCGCTCGAATTTTCGGCGTTTCCGGTTTTTCCCTTGAATCGCAATGCGTATAACCTATTCTTGATCTTTACCCTGCGTGTTTCGCAGCATGTGACTTTGTGTACGGTTGTATAAACAAAAATATGTGATATGGCGGCCCGACGTACGGGTCCGAAAATACGCGTCGATGTCGCACGGAATTTCTTTTGTCTTGACTTTACTCATTTTCAATGATTGTCTTATATTGAGTTCATATTAAACTCGAAGGAGGTAAAGAATGGCAAGTGATACTCCTTTACTCGACGAACTTGAGAAAGGCCCATGGCCAAGTTTCGTAAAGGAAATCAAGCGTTCCGCCGGGAAGAGCGGCAAAGCAAAAGATCTTCTCGGTGTCGTCGAACAATCCTACAAGGATAAAGTCACCCACTGGAAACATGGTGGTATAGTTGGAGTCACCGGGTACGGCGGCGGAGTCATCGGCCGTTATACCGATATCCCCGAAAAATTTCCCAATGCCGAGCAGATGCACACCGTACGCGTTAATCATCCATCAGGCTGGTTCTATACGACAAAGGCACTGCGGACCATTTGCGACATCTGGGAAAAGCACGGCAGCGGCCTTACCAACATGCACGGTTCCACCGGTGATATAATTCTTCTCGGAACCGACACCGATCAGCTGCAGCCCGCGTTCAACACCCTAACCGAGAACGGATTCGATCTTGGAGGATCGGGCTCAGCTCTTCGCACTCCCAGCGGCTGTGTGGGACCCGCCCGTTGCGAATGGGCATGCATCGACACTCCCAATCTAATCTACGATCTCACTCAGACCTTCCAGGACGAACTTCAACGCCCCCGCTGGCCGTACAAATTCAAGATCAAGGCATCGGCATGTCCCAACGACTGTGTCGCCGCGATCGCACGCGCCGACTTTACGATTATCGGGACCTGGCGTGACAGCATCAGAATCGACCAGGCCGCCGTCAAGGAATATGCCTCCAAAGGACTCGAC
>CAZEAH010000078.1:0-9358 GCA_964510075.1 uncultured Leptospirales bacterium
TTTCGGTCCCCCGTCTATGGGTCCGTCCAACGGGCGGCGTAGCCGCCCCCCCCGCGTTCCGTGCGGCCGGCACCGCCGGAGAGGGATTAAACCGTGCAGGCAGGAGATCGATATGGAGATCAAGCTGTGGGGCGTGAGGGGTTCGGTTCCGACGTCGCCGGATACCATCGAGTATCGCGAAAAGCTGCGCCTGGTGCTGGAGATGGCCCTGGACGGCGGGCTTTCCTCGCGCGAGAATATTCCCGGGTTCATCGATTCGCTTCCGGTCCATCTGTCCCATTTTTACGGCGGAAACACGACCTGCGCAGCCGTCACCTCCGAGGAGGGCGGCCTCTACATCATCGATTGCGGGACGGGGCTCCGTCCGCTCGGCGAGGAGCTCATGAAGGGACCGGCCGGATCCACGGGTGCCGACATACGCATTCTTCTCACGCATACGCACTGGGACCATATCCAGGGGCTTCCGTTTTTCAAGCCGATCTATCTGCTCTTCAACACCCTGCACTTCTACTCACCGTACGCGGATGTCAAGGAACGTCTGAAATACCAGCAGGACCCGCGGTTTTTCCCGGTGACGCTGGACTCCATGGCGTCGGCCAAGCGGTTTTATCGCCTTTCGCCCGACGAACCGCTGGTTTTCGAGGATTCGATGGTTGTGGATTTCTATCCTCTCAAGCACCCGGGCGGCAGTTTCGCGTACCGGTTCAGGGAAAACGGCCGCACCTTCATTTTCGCCACCGACGCGGAGTTTACGGGCGATTATCTGGAAAAGACGGAAGAGAAAACGGATTTTTTCCACGGGGCCGATCTCCTGGTGCTTGATTCACAGTACACGCTGGACGAATCCTTCAAGAAGTTCGACTGGGGGCATACCAGCTATACCATGGCGGTGAACTGCGGCATACGGTGGAAGGTGCGGAATCTGGTGCTTACCCATCATGAACCGGCCTATTCGGATTTTGCGCTCGCGGACATCCATCGCGAAGCCGTGGAGCACCGCGCCGTGATGGATCCCGAATGGCCGGCGGTCCACATGGCCACCGAGGGAAGCGTCTTTAAAATCTAGAATGCTTTCCGGCCGCCGTTATCTCCACGAATCGATTGTATCCAGCGGATAGATCGGCCGCGGGATGGATTTGTAGGGCAACGCGAAAACGTCGATATTCGAAAGCCCCGGTGTGACCACGTCCACGGTGCCCCTGTTGTACAAAAGAAAAAATACCCTGAACGGGAACAGGTTCTTGACCACCACGATGTCGGCCTTCCAGAGACTGAGCCCCATCTCCCCGAAATACGAGGGCCTGGATGTCGGATCGGGAAGCTCGGTCAGGATGAGATGAATGCCCCCGTCTTTAAGCACCACGGCCTTTCCCAGTCTGCCCTCTTTTTTCCGGACGACCGTTCCGGTGAAATCCACCGGACGGTTGAAGACCCTGTCTAGTTTTCCGCCCACGGTAACGGTCACCGTCTCGCCGACGGCGCGTTCGTATGCACTGGAGGCCGCCTCCTGGTCGCGAAGCGAGACGTACGAAACCAGGTCTTTCGCCTCGGCCATGAGCGATGCGAGTATCCATGTGCTTTCCCCGGGAGTCCCGGTGCCGACCGAATCGGACGCGTCGCAGATGACGACGCATCCGAATTTACGCCCGACGGTCTTCGAGCGCGCTATGGCGATCGCTTCTGAGGGAGTGTGGGTCTCGAGCCTTGGCGCGTCCCTGGCCGCCCAGTTGATGTCGGCGAGCTCGTCCGCGGTCTTTGCGGCCAGCTCCGGTTTGTTGTCGGTTATAACGAGCGTGCTCCATCCGAGCTCGGGATCGTCCTGCCAGATGCTCGAGATGAAGGTCTGGACGCCCAGTATGCCGTCGATCTTCTTCATCCGCTTCATCTCGCTGAAGACCTTCTGCATGGGAGGCAGGAAGTCCACCACCATGCCGCCGCCCCGGAGCAGTCGCATTTTGCGGTATTCCATTACGGGACGAATCTCACCGCGCGCGGTCCTGAGGAGCAATTCTCCGGCGGAATAACCGGTATCGTACTGGTCGCGGTTCGGATTGGTGTGGTAGCCGACAATGATGGTGGCCAGTTCCACCTGTTTTCTGGTTACGTTGGCGTGCAGATCGAAGCTGACGGCGATCGGCACGGCGGGTCCCAGTTCGCTCCTCACGGCCTCCAGCAGATCTCCCTCCGGGTCGCGGATTCCTTCGACGCCCGTTGCCCCGTGGAGCGCCAGATATACGCCGTCCAGTCTGCCGCTTTTCCGGATGCCCGAAAGAATATCGCTCTTAAAGCGTTCATACAATTGCCGCTCGAGCGGGCCCCCCGAGCTCGAGCGCGCTTTCAGTATGGGAACGATCTCGACGGACCCCCTTCCCAGCTTCTCGACCGCCCGTATGAAGCCGGCCATCTCGAGCTTTTCCCTTTTAGCAAAGGGGAGGATGTCATCGCCGTACAGAAGGCATTCCGAGCGGAAATTTTCCTCGGTGGTCAGGACCGTTGAAAAGTCGTTCGTTTCCTGGAGCATCTCGGCGACGGCAAAGCGCTTGGGTTTGAACGGGACCGCGCTGTCGAAGGGGTTCCCGCAGCCGGCGATAAGGAATGTAAGGACGGCCGCGACTGGGGCGAAGAAGGAGAGGAGTCTGTTCATGTCAGACCTCCGAGGGTGCGTGGATTATTTTGAATAAGTAGGAAAGAAAACAGTGTGATAATGCAACAACTAATTCGCGGTGTGCCGATTTTGCGATATCGGGCGTCCGGCGTTACGCAGGAAGAAGGCGAAAACGCGGGCGAGACGGAAGAGTTCGGGGAGCGCCGTAATGCCGATCGCCGTGTCGCCGTGGGTGATGAGAGGAGTGAGGACGAGTCTGCAGGGAACGCCGAGCCTGCGCAGTTCCTGAAAAATCATTACGGATTCGGAGGGCGGTATCACGCTGTCGTCGGCTCCGTGGATAAGCGCGACCGGCGTACGGAGCGACGCGAGCCTTTTAACGACCGAGAGTTCGTCGACGAGCGTCCGCATCTCCCCGCCCGCGTTCAGGATGCGTTCCCAGTGCCCGAGGCGAAAAGAAGGCTCGTTCCTGAGGCGCGTGAACACCTCCCGGTCCGCCGCGGGGAGTCCTTCCAGGTATGCGGGAAGCTCCGGTTCGGGCCTATGGAATCCGTTGTCCAGATAACAGATCTCAAGGGCCTTCTCGACTCCCGCGTTCGATCCGAGGGAAAGGTGCAGGAAGTTCCGCAACACGATCATTCTGCCGTATTCGTCGGCGTCCTGTCGCTCCAGCAGGAACCGGATCACCGTATCGACGTTGCCGAAGGTGCCGACCGAGCAGACTGCCGTCGTAAGCTTTGACGTATCGGGCCGCGCCGCGGCGATAATGCACATGGCCGCCGAAAATGACGGTGAGAAAAGAGAGACCCTTCCGTGGGGGCTCAACAGCGGATCTCCGGCAACCGCACGGATGGCGGAGGCGATGGTGTCGATTGTCATTACGGTTATGCGAAATTCCTCGATGTCGCGGAAGCAAGGCAGCACCGTGACGAACCCGACCGAGGAGAAAGCCCTTCCGATCGCCGTGAGCCTTGCGTCCCGGTGGCCGTGTACCGACATCCCCGCCACCACCAGGATCGTGCCGCGCGTCCGGCCTTCGGCCGGGCGATAGACAAGCGCCGGAAATCGTTCGCCGCCGGACGCGAGCTCCACGGTGTCTTCGGCGACCCTGGGGCTCGCGCCGAGCTGTGAATGCAGTATGAAGCGCGCCGCGCGAATGAAGTTCATCATGATAGCATCATCTCCGGGAAAATAGGCACTGTCAACGGCTGTGGATGTCCCCGGGTGCGGCACCCCTGTCGGGTGCCCGGGGCCGATCCCGGCAAGGATATAGGAACGGGCCCCGATGCCCGTCAAGAAAATATAAAATTATCCTTAATTGTTCCTTATGTGGATGGTGCGCCGCTCCACCCCCAGGAACGGCCGGATGCCGAGCATGCCGAAGAAGAGATCATCGCTCTTTATCGGGACAACGCTTCGGACTTCCCGCAGCCGGAATGACAAAACGGCGGTCACGACAAATCGAAGCGCGGCGGATATGACCAGTACGGTGAGGATCCGGTAGCCCATTATCGGAGGCACGATCCCCGCAAGAAAACCGCCGAGCAGGGCACCGGCGCTCAGCATCAGGCCGTTGAGGACATTGAAATACGAGATGTAGCGCACTCTCCTGTCCGGAGGCACGGCGTCGTAGATGTAGTTGGAGGCGCACAGGTTGAACCCCGCCCATGCGAATCCGGAGACCACCTGGGCCCCCACAAGGAACGCCGGGTGCCGGCTGATCAGCCACAGAAGCGGGATGACGGAGATGATGGGGGCCGTGAACCGGAGAACGCGCACGTTGCCGATGGAATCGGCCAGCTTTCCCCATCGCCGCATCATCAGATACATGACAAGCGTCGCGGTGACCAGCACCACTGAAAACTCGAAATAGCTGAAGCCCAGGTCCCTGAGCATGAGGACCGTAAAAAACGGCGCCGCAATGTTCACCGAAAAATTGAGAAGCGACACGAAAAGGACGAAGCGCGCGAAAGTGCTCGAACGCAGCGTTCGGACGAAACCCCGCAGCGCGAATTTCTTTGCCGGGCTGTGCCGCACGGGAGGATCGTACATACGCCGGAGATATACCCAGGACAGCAGACGGAAGACGCACGCGAATCCGAATACCGCCGTGAAGCCCGCCGCGAGGCGCTCCGGGGGCATGCCGTGCAGCACTATTCCCGCCGCGAGCGACGAGCAGACGATGATGACGCCGAGCACGCTGTTCCGCCAGCCGAAATAGGCGCCGCGTTTGCGTACCGGTATGATGTCGGACATCAGGCTCCCCCACGCGGGCAAGGCTATCGCTCCGGAGGCGGTGAAGAGGACGGTCAGTACGATGAGTGTCCTCACGGAGAGCGTTCCGAGGGCCGCGAGCGAAGCGATACCCAGAAGGGTCAGGGACTGCAGGAGGACGAAGGTGGTGATGACGCGCTTTCGCGTGCTGAAGGTCCGGATGAAATCGATTGTCTTGAGCTGGGCGAGCGAGGCGATGAGGTTGGGAAGCGAGACCAGGACGCCCACCTCGCGCGTGGAACCGCCCAGAAAAAGCAGAAGAGGGATGAAGTACTCCTGCGTCAGTCCGATCATGCCGCTCGCGAAAACACCGTCCATAAATGAAAAACGCAGTGTTTTCCGTATAACTCCCCGCTCAATCTTCTCCACGTTGGGATCCCCCGCCGACGTGATTCGCTTCCATGCCGGATGTCATCCCCGATCACTGTCCCGCGAGCAATGACACGAGTCCCTTGCGGACGATCATGACGGCGATCGCCGCCAGAAAGAGACTGGTGATCTTGGACAGGGCCTTCGATCCCGCCTCCCCGAGAAGGCGGTTGAGCAGGTGGGAGAGGGAGAAGATGCCTCCCGCTATCAGAATGTTGACGGTCACCGATATCAGCGTCGGCACGATGCCGTATTCCTCGATAATGAGAAGGGAGGTGGCGAGAAGCGCAGGGCCCGCCAGAAGAGGCGTTCCGAGCGGCACCACGCCGAGCTGTTTCTGTGAGATCTTACGCTCGGCCTGCGAGCCGAGGATATCGAGAATGGCGATGCAGAAGAGCACCGCACCCCCCGCGACCATGAAATCGCCCACCGTTATTCCGAGAAAGCGGAAGATGAGCGTGCCGAGAAAGATGAAGCCCACCGCCAGACAGAGGGCGGTAAGGAGAGATTCCGCCAGAACACGCCGTTTCTCGTCGCGCTCCATGTTTTCGGTAAGCGAGATATAGATGGGGAGCGTGCCGATGGCGTCCACCGCGACGAATACGGGGATGAACGCCAGGAGCAGATTTTTAAAAAAATTTTCCATGATGGGTTGGTACCAGCGCGCGACGTTTATGTCAATGGATAATCGGGCAGATGGTTCGACGAGGCAAAAAACGCATGACATTTTTTCGTGCCGGGTGACGATTCCCGAAGGCGATGATTCCAGAAGGCTATGATCCGAATCATCGCCTTCGGATGGACATATTCGAATGACAATGCAACCAATGAAAACATCCCCCGGCATGACCGGGAGGCTCGTCTCGCTCGACGTGTTCCGCGGCCTCACCATCGCGGCCATGATCCTCGTCAACAACGCCGGGGACTGGGACCACGTGTTCGGGCCGCTCCGGCACGCCCGCTGGCACGGCTGGACCGTGGCGGACCTGGTGTTCCCTTTTTTTGTGTTCATTCTGGGCTCGGCAATTCCCCTCTCTCTCGGGCGGAGGCTCGATTCCGGAACGCCGCCCTGGCGTGTCGTGCTGTCGGTCCTTCGCAGGACCGTGGCGCTGATCGCTCTGGGATTCGTCCTTAACCTTCTGCCGGACTTCGATTTTACCGCGGTCCGTATCCCCGGCGTTCTTCAGCGCATCGGTCTCTGCTATCTGGCGGGCTCGCTGGTATTTATAATGACGCGGCGGCCGTCGCTGTGGTGGGCCGTCTCGCTTTCACTTATGGCCGCGCACTGGGCCGTGCTCGCCCTCCTGCCGGTTCCCGGTTACGGGGCCGGCGTGCTCGATCCGCTCGGAAACGCCGCCCGGCACATCGACGGCACGCTCTTTGCCGGCCATACCTATCGGCTGGCTCCCGCTCCCGGATTCGACCCGGAGGGGCTCCTCGGCACACTCTCGGCTACCGCCTCGGCGCTCTTCGGCATGCTTGCCGGCCGGTGGATGCTTAAGGAGCGCACGCCGCAGGAGCGCTTCCGCGGCCTTTTCGCCGCGGCCAACCTGGCGCTCGGCGCGGGCCTGGTCCTTAACGAATTCATGCCGATCAACAAGAATCTCTGGACTCCCTCCTTCGCCGTGTTCAGCTCCGGCTTCGCCCTGTACGCGCTGCTCGTATGCCACCGGCTGGCCGACATGAAGGCCGTGAGGCTGCCCGGGCGGCCGTTCGTGGCCCTGGGATCGAACGCCCTGGCCGTGTATGTGCTCTCCTCGCTCGGGGCGAAGGTTTTGGTCGTCGTCACCATTGCCGGTCCCGACGGGAAGGCTCTTTCGCTGAAGGCGGTTCTCTTCGACGCGCTGTTCGCTTCGCGGCTTGAGCCGCATGCGGCATCGTTCGCGTATGCGCTTGTCTACCTGGCGGTGTGGACGGGTGTCGCGATCGGTTTTCTCCGGAAAGGGATCTTTATACGCGTGTAGCCGCCCCGCGTATCGCGTCGGTATATTCAGTTTTTTATGTGTGTTGCCGTAAATAATATTGACACCGCACAGGCGGTGTGCTTAGTTGAGCATTATAGAAGGCGATTACGATGACAACCGCGCGAAACAGCTCCATTCTTCTACTGGCTCTACTATTAAACCACAGACAGAGCGCGTGGTGCGTTTCGTGATGTAGTTTACTACAGAGTGCCAGTTATAGAGGCCGTCATGGAAACCACCATGGCGGCCTTTTTTATTTTCCGGATGCCGGAGGTGAAGGGATATGTGTATCCCGCGAAGTCTATGGAAAGGACGCAGGGCGAGGGCGTTTGCGAGGACGAAATAATAATCAGGAGACGGAACAATGCAGAACGACAGGATATTCATTTTCGATACGACGCTTCGTGACGGCGAACAGTCGCCGGGATTCAGCATGAACATGGACGAGAAGCTCCACTTCGCCGACCAGCTCGTCAAGCTGGGCGTCGATATAATAGAGGCGGGCTTTCCCCGTTCTTCCCAGGGAGACTTCGACGCGGTGCGGCGCATCGCCGGGCGCGTCAAGGGGGCCCAGGTGGCCGGTCTCGCGCGGGCGAACTTCGACGATATCGACACGGCCTGGGAGGCGCTCAAGGGCGCGGAGAATCCGCGCATTCATACTTTCATTTCGAGCTCGGACATACACATCGAGTACCAGCTCAAGAAGACGCGCGAGCAGGTCCTGGAGCAGGCGGTGGCCGCGGTGAAGCGCGCCTGCTCGTACACCTCGAACGTCGAGTTCTCGCCGATGGACGCCACGCGCAGCGACCGCGATTATCTGGCGAGCATGGTCGAGGCGGTGATAGAGGCCGGCGCCGCCACGGTGAACATCCCCGACACGGTGGGCTATTCAATCCCCTCCGAGTTTCACGACCTCATCGCCTTTCTCTTCGAGCGCGTGAAGAACATCCACCGCGCCGTCATCTCCGTGCACTGCCACAACGACCTGGGTCTCGCCGCGGCCAACGCTCTCGCGGCCATCCAGGCGGGCGCGCGCCAGGTGGAGTGCACCGTCAACGGGATCGGGGAGCGCGCGGGCAACACCTCGCTCGAGGAGATCGTGATGGCGATCAAGACGCGCGCGAACCTCTTCAGCGTGACCACCGGCATCAACACGAAGCAGATCATGGCGACGTCCAAGCTCCTTACGCACATCACGGGGGTCGCCGTACAGCCGAACAAGGCGATCGTGGGCGCCAACGCATTCGCTCACGAGTCGGGCATTCACCAGGACGGCGTTCTGAAGAACGCGATGACCTACGAGATCATGAATCCCGAGGACGTGGGTATCGGCCGGTCGAATATCGTGCTGGGCAAGCATTCCGGCCGCCACGCGGTCATCGAGCGGCTCAAGTTCCTGGGCTACGACCTCGCCGGTGAGGAGCTGGAGCGCTTCTTCAAATATTTCAAGGCGCTCGCGGACGCCAAGAAACAGATCTTCGACGAGGACCTCGAGGTGCTCATCGGCGAGACCGTTTACAAGGAGAAGGGTCGCTTCAAGGTGACGAACGTGCAGATATCGACCGGGATGTTCTCGCCGCCGATGACGCTCGTAACCATCAAGGACCGCGAGAACGACGGCGCCGAATCCTTCGACGTGGCCGCCGGTAACGGCGGAGTGGACGCAGGGATAAACGCGGTCAAGAAGATCACCGGCACGAAGGCGCGCATCGAGGCCTTCAACCTGGTCGCGATTACGGGCGGTTCCGACGCGCTCTGCGAGGTGACGGTGACCGTCTCCGAGGAGTACGAGGGAAAGACGCTCAAGGTTACCGGGAGCGGCGTGAATATCGACATCAGCGTGGCGGGTATCTTCTCGTTTGTCGACGCGCTGAACAAGATGGAGTACCGCAAGAAGGTGAACGGCGTGCGCGAGCGGGTCGAGGCGCGCGTCTGACCGTTTTTTTAACTCACGGAATTTTTAAGGGGCGGGGACGGGTTTCCCGCCCCTGCCGTACCTATGTGGCCCCGGGAGGACCGCGACCCGCCGCCGCGTGGTCCGCGCACGGGCCGGGCTCAATCCGCGATGAGGACCGACAGGACGCGCTCGGCGAGCGCACAGAACGCGACGATGACGAAAAACCAGGCCGCAAGCTGGGCCGTGCCC
>CAZEAH010000079.1:0-9358 GCA_964510075.1 uncultured Leptospirales bacterium
ATTCTCGACGATGTCAGCTTTACGGTCGAGCCGTCGTCGATAGTCGCAATCACCGGGCGCTCCGGGGCGGGCAAAACGACGCTCCTGGGAATCATATCGGGGCTCATGAAGCCCGACAGCGGCAGGGTCGTCTACAGGGGGCAGAACATTCTGCGATGGGGCGATTTTAAAAGGTCGCGCTTCAGGAACCGGGAGATCGGATTCGTGTTCCAGTTCTTCAACCTCCTGCCCGACATGACCTCGTACCAGAACATCATCTACCCGGCGATCATCAGCCCCGCGTCGAAGAGCCTGAAGGAGAAGGTGGAGTACCTGGTATCGTACCTGGGACTCGAGAAGATCCTTCACCAGTATCCGGCAACGCTGTCGGGAGGAGAACGCCAGCGCGTCGCCATCGCCCGCGCGATCATCAACAGCCCGCGCATCATCCTGGCCGACGAACCCACCGGCAATCTGGACGAGCGCTCCGCGGGCGATATCATAAACCTGTTCAAGACCCTCAGGGATGAGAACGGCATGGCGATAATCATCGCAACTCACGACAGCCGCGCCGTCGCCGGCGCCGACATCCATCTGAATATCGACAGCGCGCGCCTGCAGCGGATAGAGCCGCCGGAGCGCAGGAAGAAGGCGAGGAGGCCGCGCTGAGGCGCGGCGGGACGCGACCTCTGGGCGGAGAACCATGGCTTCAGGCAAAATGTCGTTCCTGTACAAGACGCTTATAATAGTTTCGATCGCCGCGGCGAGCCTCGCGCTCCGCCTGTACAGCCTCGAGAGCGACCCTCCCGACTACCTTTCGTGGAGCGCGGCCATCTATATCGACGAGGGCTATAAGGCCCTCGACGCGCGGAATATCCTGAAATACGGCTCTGCGAAATGGAGCGAGCACGACCGGTATCGCGGACACCGCGACGAGTCGCCGTTCATACACGCCGTCCAGCTCTGGATTTTCGAGAAGTTCGGATTAAAAATAGTCAATCTGCGCTATTTCAACATAGCGGTATCGGTCGGCATTATTGTGCTGACGCTTTCGGTGCTTTCGTTCTTCTTCAATAAACGGACGATTTTTCTTCTGGGTATCGCGATGTCGATAAACGTGATACTCCTTTTCCACAGCAGGATCGCGCTCTACGAGCTCCCCATGGTATTCCTGTGCGTGCTGCTCTTTCCGCCGCTGTTCTGCTACATGGGCCGGGAAGGGCGGATGGACAGGGCGGGACGTATGCTCTTTATATTCGCAATCGCGCTGTCCGTCGCGCTTGTCGCATGGCTGGGAATGCGTATAAAGGGCTCGTTCGCGATATATCTGGGCTCGGTGCTCGCGGCATTCGTCTTCGCGGCGGTCCTGCCGTATTTCAAGAACCGGGCGCGCTACCCGCGCATACTCGACCCCGGGAACATGTTTCTTGCGGCAATCGGGTGTATACTGCTGGTATCGTTCGTGCTCTACGTCTGGCAGGCCAACCTGGGCTTTCAGGTGCGCTATCTCGGGAATCCGCTCATACTTCTGGGGAAAATCTGGTTCCTCGAAATCATCTATCTCCAGCCCAACACCTTCCTCATGGCGGTGTTGTGCGCGATCGCGGTGCTGAAAATACTGAAAAACCGTCGTTATGTGAGCTACGACCGCGAGCGCTTCGTCCAGTACCAGATCGACCTTTTCTTCGCGCTCCAGTTCATTTTTTCGTTTCTGGTCGTCTATATGTCGTCGTACAGCCCGCTCCGCTATTTCCTTTTTTCTGAGGTGTCCATTCTCTTCCTCGCCGGGCGTTTTGTGGCGAACTACGACAGGGAAATCAAGATTCTGAACGAGGGTAAAAAGCGCTCCGGCGGCGCCCCGAGAAGAGTGCTGCTGTTTTTTTTAATGTTCTATATCGTCATTCAGTTCGTCATTTTTCTGGTAATGCTCTTTCTGAGCTACGAGACGCGAAAGGTCATCTTCGACGATTTCTATCTCAATCTCCAAAAGGGCGTGCTTTCGGGCACGGGGGCATCGTTCGTGTTCGTCCTGATAGCGGTCGTGTTGCCGCTGTGCTTTTACCTTGCGAAGAATTACGACGATTTCGTCGCATTCATCCAGAAGCATGTCAGTCCCAAGATGATGATATTCCTGCTCATCGAGGTGCAGATAATCTATCTGCTGAGCTGGCAGTTCAACCGCACGACCACCATCCGCGACGCGATGGATTTCGTCGAAACGCTTCCCGCGGGTTCCGTGATGATAGGCGACTGGGCGCCCATGCTCTGCTTCGAGAGCGATCTCAAGCCGATTTACGCGAACCCCGACGACAGAAGGAACGTCGGCAACATACCGCTCCTCAAGCCCGATTACGTGGTGGTTAAATCGCATAAAAACGAGGAGGCCAGATACAACGAGTATGATCCGGGACTCATAAAACCCGAGAATTTTATTTACGGCTTCAGGGTGCAGGCCTTCGACATGAAGATATACAGAGTGGACAAGTACGCAAAGAAACGGCGCGTCCCATAAGAACGCGCCGCAGGAATGTTATTCTAGTGGCTTCAAGTTATTTCCCGGCAGAGTGCTCTTTCTTAAGTTGGTATTTCATGATCTTGCCGGTAGGGGTTGTAGGCATTACGTTGCGGAACTCTATAATACGGGGTATCTTGAATTTAGCCAGCTTGTCTTTTAGAAAGTCCCTGATTTCTTCAGCCTCGACCGTTTGATCAGGTTTTTTAACGATTGCCGCGGCGACCGTTTCTCCCCAATCCGCGTGGGGTATTCCGAAAACGGCGACTTGGGCGACTGCGGGATGGGTAAGAATCACATCCTCAATCTCCTTCGTGTATACGTTTTCACCGCCCGAAACTATCATATCCTTTTTGCGGTCCACGATATAGAAATAACCGTCTTCATCCATGCGGGCGAGATCGCCTGTATATAGCCATCCATTCTTAATAGTTTCATTCGTGGCCTTCGGGTTTTTATAATATTCTTTCATATTGGATTCCGATGAGATTATAATTTCGCCGATTTGGCCAGCGGCGATGTCCTCTCCTTTTTCGTCGACTACGCGCATGTGACAGGTAATTGAGCCGCAATATCCGATGCTTCCGGCTTTTCGTTTCTGATCCTGTATTGCAAGGAAGCTGCCGTTGGGGCCGGCTTCAGAAAGACCATAGACCTGCATAAAATTTTCGCTTTTGTATTTCGCCATCAGGGTTTCCGCATTTTCCTTGCTTATGGGGCCGCCCCCATAAATCCATAATTTCATCGAGCTTAGGTCAAATGAGTTGAAATCCGGCAGCATTAGTGGTACGAGAAGGGCGATCGGAGCTGCGAAAAGATGCGTGATCTTTTCCTTCTGTATGGTACTTAGAAAAACCGGAGGGTTGTATTCTTTATTAAGGATGACCGTGCCTCCAACGTATACAGTTCCCAGCATGGTAAGGTTGAGCGGGGCGGAGTGGTAGAGCGGCATAGCGCATAACGTTCTTGAGTCTATGTTTAACATGAACGCTATCGAGGCCATAGTACAAGAGACAATGACATTCCAGTGGGTGAGGACACATCCCTTGGGATTGCCGGTCGTGCCCGATGTGTAGATTATTTCACATTCGTCGTCCATGCCCATGGTTATTCCAGGGTCAACTGCGGAGGAGCTCTGAATTATTTTCTCATATGATAGACTGCCGGGATCCTTCTCGTCGCCGATACATATTTTGTTAATATTTCGGGACAATTTCTCGATGCTGCGTGCAACGTTGTCTTCGAAGCGGTCCTCATAGAATATCGCGATTGAATCGCTGTGGTCGACAAGGTATCCGATTTCGGGTGCCTGCGAGCGGTAGTTGATCGGAACGAC
Organism: uncultured Leptospirales bacterium; assembly: GCA_964510075.1. Lineage (GTDB taxonomy): Bacteria > Spirochaetota > UBA4802 > UBA4802 > UBA5368 > MVZN01. The sequence continues at coordinate 3,828 of CAZEAH010000079.1, forward strand.
CACGCAACCCGCCTTAAGGACTCCGAAATAGATGCTGATGAATTCCGGTATGTTGGATGTGAGGATGGATACTTTGTCACCCTTTTTCGCTCCAGAACCTGTAAGATAGTTTGCGACTCTGTTCGCTTCCTCCCACATCTGGCGATTTGTAATACAACGAGATTCGGAAACAAAAGCAATTTTTTCTGGAAATTTACGCATATTCCTGTTAAGCAGTTCTACAATATTTTTTGCCATGCCAATCCTCCATGTTGGTATATTTTTGCCGGTCGCGGGCGAATGGAGTGTAGCGCGACCGGCAGTACGAATCTCACTCGTAGATTTTCTCGTCCACCTCGCCGGCGTTCGGGGCGTCCTGCTCCACGTCGCGCACGTTTTCCTTCGACAGCACCTTGTGGTACTCCTTGTACCATTCGTTCTGAATGATGAGCTGCATGATCTCGTTGGTACCCACCCATATCATGGAAAGCCTGATGTCGCGCACGATGCGCTCTATTGGATAGACGTTGGTGTAGCCGATTCCCCCCATAACCTGCATACAGTTGTTGGCGACCTCCCACGATGCCTCGGTGATGAACTTCTTGCTTTCGGACACCATCCGCCGCAGGCGTCCGGCGTGTACTTTTCCTGAATCGATCGCGCGGGCGGTCGTGTAGGCGATGGAGCGCATGGCGTCCAGCTTCTGGACGCTGTCGGCGACGCGGAAGCCCACGGCCTGAAAGTTCGCGATCGCGGTGCCGAAGGCCTTGCGCATGGAGGTGTAGCGGGTCGCGATTTCGACGGCCGGACGCACCGCACCGATTGTCATCGCCGCGGTGCCGAGGCGCTCCGGGATCATGTTGGTCTGGAACACGGGAAAGCCGCCGTTGATCCCGTTGAGCGCATAGCGCTCGGGGACCCGCACGTCGTTAAAAATGACGCGCCCGGCGCCGCCGCCGCGCACCCCCATGAGGCCATAGATGTATTTGGACTCCACGCCGCCGGTGCGCGGCACCATGAAGCAGGTCATGCGCTGATGGGCCGGAGCGGACGGATCGGTCACCGCGTAGACCATAAACCAGTCCGCGCCCTCGGCGCCCACGATGAAGCGCTTCTGGCCGTTGATGATCCAGTCGCCGCCGTCCTTGCGGGCGGTGGTGGCGGCCCCGAAGAAGTCCGAGCCACCGCGCGGCTCCGTGAGGCATTCGGCGGCGTACACATCACCCTTCAGGAGGGGAACGACGATCTCCTGCTTGAGCTCCTCGATGCCGTATTTCACCACGGCCTCGCAGACGATATCGGCTCCGACGCCCCACAGGCAGGCAAGGCTGTAGCTCGCCACCCCGATCTCCTCGGCCACCATGGTGTCCTCGACCCATCCGAGCCCCCGACCGCCGTATTCCCTGGGCAGTCTGATGCCGAGCAGGTTCCGCCGGCCGGCCTCCTTCAGGTATTCGCGAGGAAACTGTATCTTTTCCGCGTCCATATCCAGGATCATCTCTTTAGGGACCCAGTTGGTGAAAGCCCTCGCCTCGTCGCGAAGCGTGAGCTGCTCGTCGGTAAGTAGAAAATCGAACATTTCGATACCTCCACGGGGTATAACAATTTGTTATATTTATTATAAAAGCGTAATAAACTGTCAACTATAATTACAGGAACATACGCGTCACGGCCGATCTTTTTCGGGGCATCCCTTCGTTCGCGTGCGATATGAAATCATGTCCGCCAGGAGGAGTGCGCTCTTAACGGGTGCGCGTTACATATGGTTCGGGTTTGAACTGAATTTTTATTGAACTTTCGGGCGCATGCTTCAAGGATACCCGGTACGCCGATGGAAACTGATCGATGGGATTCAAGGAAATAGGAAAGAAGATTCAGTCCGCGCGCGAGGAGAAGGGCATGACACAGGCCGACCTCGCCGAGGGGCTCGGGATATCGCAGGCGGCCCTTTCCAACTACGAGCTCGGCAAACGGCGCCTGTACCTGGGACAGATCCAGGAGGTCGCCAGGCTTCTCGGTAAGAGCGTCAATTATTTCATTGCGCAGGAGAAATGGTTCGAGGCCGAATCCCACGGGCCGCGGGACGAGCGCGAGCGCCTGCTCGGTTCCCTGCTGGATCGGGCGGCGAACCTGAGCGATGATCATCTCAGGAACCTTGAGGACTTCCTCGAATACCTGGAATGGAGGCAGAAGACCCATGACTGAAGCTGGAGACCGCGGGAACGGACTGCTCCGGCGGGCGCGTGAGGCGGGCCGGGCCTTCGGCGCTGTGTCGCGGGACCGCGGCCCCGGGATCGAAGAGATCGCCCGCGGAGTATTTACCGGGCTCGCCGGGGACGGATATCACGCCCTGCTGGTTCCCGATACGCACGGCGGCGCGGGCCTGAACTACGCCGCGGCCGGCGCGGTTTACGAGGAGCTCAGCTATCACGGTATCGGTTTCATGCCCGCGCTTCTCACAACAGCGCATTGCGCCGAGCTTCTGAAAATAGCCGGGGCCGGCCAGAGGGACGAGTACCTGACGAAAATCGGCCGGGGAAGCATCTTCGGCTTCTGCCTTACCGAGGAGGAGGCCGGTTCCGATATCACCGGGATCAGGTGCGCCGCCACTGCCACGGAGAAGGGCTATGTCATTAGCGGCGAAAAGTCGGTCGTAATCAACAACGCCGTCGCCGATTTCTTCATCGTCATCGCCACCACCGGTTCCTGGAAGGGCCGGGCGGGCCTCAACGCCTTCGTGGTGGACGCGGCGCTTCCCGGCGTGGAGCGCGGCGAGCCGGCGCGCGGTTTCGGTTTCGGGCAAAGCGCGATAGGGAGAGTGCGCTTTGCCGATGTCACCGTACCGCGCGAAAGCCTCCTCGGCGAGGAGGGGAGCGGATATTTTCTGGTGATGGAAACCTTCGACAAGGGCCGGCCGCTCGTCGCCGCGAGCTGTGTCGGCGCGGCCAGAAGGCTTATGGATATGGTTACCGCGCACGCGCGCCGGAGGGAGCAGTTCGGCAAACCCCTCTTCGCCTTCCAGGGCATATCCTTTCGTCTTGCGGACCTTGCCACGCGCCTCAGGGCGGCCCGTCTGCTGTACGCCGACGCGCTCGCCCTCATCGACGCCGGCCGCGAGTTCACCATGGAGGCCTCCATGGCAAAGCTCTTCGCGAGCGAGACTCTGCGGGACGTCGCGGAATTCAGCCTGGAGGCGCTCGGCCACCGGGCCTTCGAGGACGACTCCGAGGTCAGAAATATCTTTAACGACGCTCAGCTCCTCATCTCCATAGACGGATCGTCGAATGTCCAGAGAATGGTCATCGCTTCGCAACTCTAAGGCGGCATTCGCCGCGGCCGCGCTTATGGCGTTTATTCTGTCGGCACGGCCGGACGCCGATGCGGACATCATGGGGAAGAAGATGTTTTCCCGGAATACGCGGCATTCGTACAGGGTCTATGTGCACCTTCCGGCCGGCTACGACGAATCGGACCGGCGCCATGACGTGCTGTACCTTCTCGACGGCGACAGATATTTCGGGGATGTCGTGGAGGCCGTGCGGCAACGGCCGGACGGGGCCCCCGAAAAGGACCTTATTATAGTGGGTATCGGCTACGCTAAGGGGGCGAACCGCCGCAAGCGGGATTACACTCCTGTCAGGGTGCCGGGATTTCCCACCGGGGGCGGCGTAAAGAAATTCTACCGCTTCCTGCGCGCAGAGCTCGCGCCGCGTATCGACAGGGAGTACCGTACGAACGCCGGACCGTCGGGCCGCCTGATCGCCGGCCATTCGCTCGGCGGAATCGCGGTGTGCTACGGACTTATATTTCACCATGATTTTTTCAGTCGTTTCATCGCGGTCAGCCCCTCGTTGTGGTGGGGCGACGGGATGTTCATCAACCGTTACCGAATGGACTTCTCGAGAATACCGGCCGGAGCGCCGCTGTACTATTACTCGGCCTCGGGCACGCTCGAGGACCCTTCAATGGACGACCTTATGAGGATGTTTGACCGAAGGGTCCGGAGAAAAGCGGGCGAGCGGGCTATTGTGCGTTATTCGCTGTTCGAGGGTATGGGGCACGACGACCTGTTTGTTCCGGCGATCGCGGAAGGACTGGAGGCGATGTACGCGCCGGTCCCCGTTGAGCTCTCCGACCGGGAGCCTTCCCGGTAATCGTAATACCAACGAAAATGAGAGGGTAATAATGAAACACGCTGTGTACGGGCTTCTCCTGTGCCTTGTCGTCCTTGCCGTGCCCGCCTGCCGCGAGGGGAACCTGGAAACGAGCGAGGAGCGGGTACGCGCGACCTATCCGGGTTCGCGCGCGTTCAACGACACCGCGGCCTTCATAGCGGGGCTTCCGCTCCCCGAGGGCTCGTCGTACACTGCCCTGGCGGCCGCCCCCGAATACCTGGCCTACCGGAAACGGATCGACGCGACGTGGGAGCGCTACGTGCGGAACAACCTCCGGAACATAGAGGACTGGAGGACCCGCAACCTCGAGGGGGAGAATGATGTTCTCTTCTATCCGTTCAGCGGCCCCGATATCCTCAACGCCGTCGCGTTCTTTCCCGACGCGCGTGAATACGTGATGATGGGGCTCGAGTCGCCCGGAACGCCGCCGGCTCCGCTCTCCATGACGCCGCGCAGGGTGTTCGACGGGCTCGCGGGGGTGCGCAACGCGCTCCGCACGCTCCTGCTCCTCAACCTTTTCAGAACGCTCGAAATGCAGTCGGACCTGCGCGAGGATTCAATCAGCAACACGACGGGGATCATGATGTTCTTTCTGGCACGCTCCGGCCGTGAGATCCTCGACATCAAAGCGGTGACCATGCCGGCGTCGGACGCCGCGGGCGAAGATCCCGGAATCCGCGGCGTGGAGTTCACCTTCAGGAAGGGGCCCGGATCACCCGTTCAGCGCGCGCTCTACCTGAGCGTCGATATCTCCGACGATTCGCTCAAAAACAAGCCGGTGTTCGTCGCCTTTCTCAGGGAGAAGTGCGCATCGACGGCCTTCATGAAGTCCGCCTCGTATCTGCTCAGCTACGACAATTTCCAGACGCTTCGCTCCATAATTCTCGAGCACAGCCGCCGCATTGTACAGGACGATACCGCCGTTCCCTTCAAGTATTTCAGCGAGAAAGAGTGGGAGATAACGCTCCACGGAAGGTACCGCGTGCTCGAAATGTTCAAGGGGCGCTTCCAGCCCGACCTGGACAGGGCCGTCAAACAGCGCTCGGCGGGTCCGCTTCCCTTTGCCTGCGGATACGGCTTCATCCCCGCCAAGTCGAACCTGATGATCGCGCGCCGTCGCTCCGATCAGTCGAACACCGGTCCGCGGCTGTAGCGGAACACTTCGTCCATCAGCTCGCGCGCGGGCCCTCCGCGCAGCAGGCGCGGACGGCAGTGGTCGTGGATGATGTAGGGGATGAGCTCCGTCTGTACGTGGCGATCGTCGCGAAAGTGATGACGCGCGATCATGCCCCTGCGGTGATGCACGGTCTGCATCTGGTCAAAGAGAAAATTGCCGAGCCCGTAGATGATGAGCCTGCCCCGGTAGAACTCCAGGCC
>CAZEAH010000080.1:0-1621 GCA_964510075.1 uncultured Leptospirales bacterium
GTCGCCGGCTTCGTCGTGTCCGGAAGCGACAGGTGCAGCCCGTCTTTCAGCAGAAAGATCGAGGTCACCAGGAAGAAGATGATGAGCAGAAACGCCACGTCCGACATCGACGCGATCGTGATCTCACCCGTCGGCTTGGCGTTACGCTTTATCCGCACCATTCTCACGCACCAGCTTCTCCACGATGTCCGAGGCCAGCCGCTCGATCTCCGCCACGAACGACTCCACCCGGTGCACGAAATAATTGTAGAACGCCAGAAGCGGTATCGCCACGATGAGCCCCGCCTCCGTCGTCACCAGCGCCTCGTAGATGCCCCCCGCCACCAGGCGCGCGCTCACCTGGTCCGCCGCCGCGATGCTCTGAAACGCCGAGATCATCCCCGACACCGTCCCCAGGAAGCCCAGCAGCGGCGCGATGTTCCCGATCGCAGAGAGGATGTTAAGCCACTTCTCGAGCGCCGCCACCTCGATCGCCCCGCCCGCGCCGATTCCCTTCTCCACGTGGTCCAGGCCCAGTTTCCGCAGCTTCAGCCCTTTGCCCAGCACCCGCGCGATCACCAGGTTCCGTTCGCGGCACAGCCGTTCGACCTCCTCCACCGTACCGCCTCCTATCATCGCGTCGAGCTCCTCGATGAACTCGCGCGGGTTCAGCTTCATCCTCCGGTAGTAGAGAAAGCGCTCGATCACGAAGCCCATACCCACCGCCGCGAGCACGAGGATCGGCCACATGAACGCACCGCCCCGCACGAACCAGTCGTACAGCGATATGCTCGACGTGGCGGAATCATTCTCCACTTCGGAAGATGCCCTGTCCTCTATCACGTGAGTCCGCTCGTGTTTCGCGCCCGGTTCTTTTTCGAAAAGCTCGCCTGAATTCGCGGCGGGCTCCTGCGCATAAAGCGGCATGGAGTTTACCATTCCCGCCGCCATGCAGAGCCACGCGGCCGCGACGACCATAGCGACGACGCATGCCTGTATTTTTTTCCTGATCATCATTCAATCACTCATTCTTGCGGAATAATCAAAACCGTCGTGAACGTCAAAACTCCACAGGCATCTACTCCTTCTCCTGCCTTCCGAAACTGATCTGAAAAAAGTACCAGCCCATAACCAGGATCACGAGAGCGAAACCGGGAATGAGGATGAAGAGTCCGGGGTCGCGCGTGGCCACGATGAAGAGCTGCGGCCGGGTTTCCGCCAGCAGTTTCGCGTAATTATAATTGTTTTCCTTGTTACAGTTTTCATCAGCCGGGTTCTGAACGATCGGCTTGCCGGATTTCTTTTTCTTCTCCATATCCAACTGCAAAAGCGCCCCGTTAAGGGAAACCGACCGCAAAAACTCCACCGGAGAGGTCATTTCGACCCCGTCCTTCATATAGCAGATTTCCACCGTCGACTGCTCGATCCTCCCGGCAAGCAGCGACTTCTCATCGAAGAAGCGGTGCCGGATCGATTTGATCGAGAATTCTCCCGTGCCCGCCAGGTCCAGCGTCGCACCTTCGACCACCGGCGCCCTTTCCTGTGTCAGGACGGTGAAACTGAGCAGGTGCCCCGACAGCATTCCGATAAATAACAGGTGGATGATCGAAGGCGAGAGGAGCACGGCGCAGCGCTTCGCCGG
>CAZEAH010000080.1:1631-9314 GCA_964510075.1 uncultured Leptospirales bacterium
TGCGCCGGCATATCATTTCTCTTCGGCCAGAGAGCGATAACACGCCGTGCCGTGCAGGCGGCCGTATTGACGCCGAGCAGCGCGAAGGCGATGAAGAGCGCGACGATCCACCAGCTCGAACCGATCGCCGCCATGCCCTTTGCGGCAAACCAGTCCTGCACGCGCACGCCGTTAAGCGAGTTTAAGAGCGCGTAATCCGCGGCAGCATACAGGGAACCGATCCACATGACAGCGGAGACCGAAAGGAGCAGCCAGAAGGCGATGCGCAGGTCACCGAGTATATCGAGTAAACGTTTCATCCCTCACCCCCCGATCCGCGGGAATCCCATCTCGTGGAGATGCGATCCGAAGCTGTTCATGGCCACCACAAGAAAACCGGCGGCGGCGTAATACGATTTCTCGCGGTTTCCCCAGCGCGGAAGAAAGCGCAGATGCAGATAGGCGGCGAAATAGCACCAGATGACCGCTGACTGCAGATGGCGAGACCCCCACCGGAAGGTCGTCGCCCAGCCCTGGTAGGCCCATATCGCGCCCGTAACCTGGGCGACGCTGTACAGGACGAATCCCCATACGATGAGCGAATGGAAGTCGTTCGATCCGCGCTTCGTGATTATGCCGGCGGCGGCGAACCACGCCGCCAGATAAAAACAGGCCTGCCCGGCGGCTTCAGAAACGAAAAACAGGTTGGCCCACACGGTAAGCTTGTTCGGCGTGGGGGGGATGAGTCCCTTCGGATAGAGCAGCGCGAACAGGGCGAACAGGAAGACCGGCGCCGCCGCCGACTCCAGCGCGATATCCGTTTCCGAAAACAGCTTCAGGAGGATGATTCCCAGCGCCATGGCCCAGGGGAGCAGGAAGACGCCGTCGAACATCCCGTTGGGAATGAACATTCCGGTGATCCAGCCGCGCGACACCTGGTACGCGGTGTGGAGCGCGAAGCCCGTGCACAGCGAAATGAACGCGACGCGGCCATTTTTCAGAAGGTGCAGGATGAAGGCGACGGCGTACAGCGCCGCCGCCGCGTATAGCAGCACATGGATATTCATCTATTTTATTTCCTCGATCAGCATGATATGCGAAAGCCCACATATGTCCCTGTCCACGTAGTAGTCGTTCACCGGCCCCAGCATATAGCCGCCGGCAGGCTTTTTGCCGTCGAGCTTCTCCACAAGCATCATGCCGCTTCCGTCCGATGTCTTGAATATCTCCGTGCCGGAAAGGATCGAACGGTAAACGTCGCAGGCGACGAAGAGAAAGAAATTTTTCGGCCCGCATCCGGGAAAGTTTTTGACGAGCAGCGAGGCCAGGTTATAGCCCTCCGCGTCCGAAATTCCCTTGTACCCCTGACCGTGGCCGGTGCGCACCCAGCCCTTCACCGCCGCGCGCTCCACACCATCCAGGCGCACGGGTCTCGCCTTCCCGCCCGCTATCACCATCAGCGAGGAGGCCGCGCACTTCTCGCCCTTCTTCATTACGGGAAGCAGTGAGTTGTCCACCAATGGATCACTGAGATGAACACGTTTCACATTGTCCAGGTAGCGCGCGGTATCGGGCTCGGCGGGGCATACCAGCCGCAGCCCTTTGATGTTTTCCCTATAGGCGTTCCATTTATAGGGCTCGTCCTTTTTCTGTTTACTGGGCACGAGTTCCTTGCGGTCGAACGCCAGTATGACCGAGTTCGCGTCGGCGGTCATGGTGAGCTCGCCGTAGCTGAAGTGCACGCGTTCGCCGTCGGTGTTCTCGAACGTGACGATCATGTCCAGCGGGCGGTCGAAGGCGGCGTTGTCCGGTTTCTTGACAGCCACGCCCTCCAGGATGTGCAGCGCCGGTATGCCGGAATATCGATAGGTTCCCATGAATTTCCCGTCGGGTGCCACCTCGCGCGTGCGGATGTAGGTCGGGGCGAAGGCATTCAGCGCGTCCGCGCCGAATTTGTAGACCCTCTTCGTGAGCCCCGATACCTCAAGCGTGGTTCCGCTCTTTACGTCCTGCTTTACCGCCAGCGGCGTGGCCCCGGTGACGGCCATGATCTCCATCTGGTTTTTCGGGAAAACGAGCCGGTAACCGGCGAAAAGCACCAGCGCGCCCGCCGCCACCGCGATCAGGATGATGTGATTTATTTTCATTTGTGTGCCTCGGTCAATTTTGAAGCCGGTTAACAGCGAAGTCCGGTATTTCGGCCAGCCCGGTGATTAACCGTACCTTCCTCCCTATTAAAAATTCACACGGACGGGATTTATCCCGCCCGTGCGCTTCAGCTTACGCTTACACTATGGAATTACACATTAATTCTTTACAGCTTCGCTCCGCCCCCGAAATAGAACATGCGCCCCGGTCCGGGATTGAACGGATCGGCGTTGTAGTCGTCGAGCAGGTTTTTGCACATCGCATAAATTTCGAAATGCTCCATGAACTTCTGAGAGAGCTTGACATTCACCATAAGAGGATCATGGAGCCTGACGGTTGTATATGCATCCGTTGTGAACGTCCCCGCGTAGGTCGGCGTGGGATCCGCCGTCATAACGTATTGTACCTGATTGTTGGAGTAATTGCCCCACAGCAAAAGGCTCGTTCTGGTGATAAAGTCGAGCGTAACCCGCGCCACTATCTGGTGCATCGGCAGTTTCTCGACCGACTCGCCCTTCGTGGCGGTCGAGTCATCGTAGTTGCGCGCGTAGCTGTATACGTAGCCGAGCGAGGCGCTGAAATCGAACAAACCCGCTACCCGCTCGATGCGGCCCTGTACGGTGCTCTCAACTCCCTGTACGATATAACCGTCGATATTAGTATAGGCCGTAATAGACGCCGACGCATCATACAGGCTTTCAATTTTATTATCGATATGCGTATAGAAATAATCATTCCTCAGGCTGAGCGCGTTATCCAGGAAGAAGAGCTCAAAACCCCCGTTCGCCGAGTAGATGCGCTCCGGCTCGATGGTGAGGTCGGTGGTGGCGGTAATGTCCTTGTAGATATCGAGTGAGGGGAACTTGGTCTTCATGGCACCGGCGGCCCTCAGGCGCAGGAAATCCTTAATCGGATCACAGACGACAGCGAAAACCGGATTCAATGAATCACGGGTCTCCCAGAGCATGGTATCCGCATCGGCATAGAACGCATCGACCATCTGGTTTAATGTCGCGGCATCACCGCTCCTCACTTTTATCTTGGTAATGTCCTGAGCATCGTAGGAAAGCCCGGCCGTAACGAACACATCACCAACGACCGTTTTGAATTTCATTTCGTCTTCCAATGCAAGGGTAACATACTGCGAACCGAGATCCTGCGATTTGTACTCTCCCGTTCCGAAAATGGTCCTGAGATCGTTGGTGACCACGCCACCGATCGCCTCCTCCAGCTTTACATGTCCCTCGTAACGATAGTGTACCGTGGCGGACAATTTGTTCCAGTCCGCAAGTTTGTACGTAGGCAACAGGAAGAACCCATACGACGTTTCCTCGTAAATGGATTGAGCCCATTCGTTTCTATAGGTTGCCATCGGATAGGCCGTCGGCGGAAACATCATGAGTGTTTCCGACTGGTTGGCCCAGGCCTCCAGGTTATTTCGTTGTTTGATGTAAAATACATTCATGCGTATCGAAAGATCGCCGAATTCCGCCTTGAGATACGGCGAGACTGTAAGACGGGTGTCTTCGGGCCATGCGAAGGCGCGGTTCTGGAAGGCCGCGCTCTTGCCCTCAGTGGTAAAACTCGGGTCGCTTGCCCAGTCAGTTGTCTTCCACGAGACCGTGGTAGTCGACTGGAACGTATTGGATTCCTGCTCGTTACTGTAATAATATGCCGAGACACCGGTCTCGATTTTATCGGTTATGTTGTACCCCACGCGCCCGTTTACCTGATACTTCGAATATGACGTATGGTTCCAGTCACCCGTATCGTTGAGATAGTTCTGAACGGATTGCAGGCCGCTTACCGTTGCGAAATCTGATCCATACTGGCTGTATTGAACGAGCCTGTCGAACCACTTCCTGCGTTCACTTTTGGTTAACTTCTCCGACACGGCATAGCCGTCCGAATGCTGATACGAGGCCGAGACCCATGCGTAAAAATCCCCGATCGGCGCTCCCGCCTCCGCGGAAAGCATATAGTTCTGGTACTCGCCGTATTCGACCTTCGCGGCGGCGTTGAGCTTTTCGGGTCTTTTTGTAATCACGTTTATTGAACCGATGCTGCCAAGCGCACCGTAGAGTGCCGACGCGACGCCGCGATTTACCACGATTCGGGATACATTCGCGACAGGGATGGTGGATATATCGGTGTTATTGCCACCATAATAGGGATCAAGCACGGGTATACCGTCTATGAGGATCGCGACCATTTTCTGGTCGAATCCACGCATCGAGAACCCCTCGTATCCTTTGGCTGTCTGATATACGTTTACGCCCGGAACCATACGGAGCGAATCCCCCAGCGACTTGTCGCCGCGCTGGTCGATTTCCTCCCCGGTGATATTCGTCGTTGTCGACGCGTCCTCAATATTCGCGATCGCACGATCTTTAACCACGATCTCGCCCATTTCAAAGGCCTTTGTCGCCTTCACTTTTTCCTTTGTATCTGTTGCCCTTTCCTTGGCCACCGTAGCTTCCACGTCCACGGTTGCGTCCTGGGCGAAGAGCGGTCCGGCGGCGAAGGCGAGCGCTGCAACGAACAGCCAGATGTACAATTTCTTCACGGTTTTCTCCATTCACATGTATAATTACGCAGGCCGTTAAATCCCTCTCCCGGTTGGAAAGGGCGGCCAGGGAGGTAAAATGAGCGGTTTTACCGGGGAATCGCCCGCATGCCAGGAGCCGCATCATGCGCGCGAATATACTATCCTGTGCCATACCCTTTCCAACGCGGGAGGCCGCTCCGTTTCCGGGACGGCCCTGACGCCCTCGTCTCCATGGCCTGAGGCTTTAGGAAATGAGGGTCGGGATCACGATGAACTTACTTTTCATCACTGGTAATGAATGTCAATTAAATATAGTCTGAATTAATAATAATTTGTAATTTTTCAATATATACAAAGTAAAAATATAGTAATAACTACAAATAATTACTTATTATCTGCAATAATTATCTCTCGTTAAAAGAGATGAGTCGAGTTTGAGGGGCGAACGGCAATTTTCTTCAGCCTCCGGATTGGTTGAATACCTTATAACCTAGTCTGAAGCATTCTTTCAGACACGTCTTTTTGATGGGATCTCCTCTCTCCTTCGTTTTAAAGAGAGGAAGCTAGGGGGTGGGGTCCAAGGACCAGGCGCAATTCCTTAGAGCCTATGGGCCGGATAACGAATAGCTGACGCCCTCAGGGCATCGAGTACACGATCTTCCCGGAATCGTTGAAGTCGTAGTTACCCAGTGCGGCGACCTTCGCGCGGAAGTCGGTCGAGTTGAGCGCGCCGATGAAGGCCTGCACCCCCTTCTTGAAGAAGGTCTCCTTGGTGAGCACCATGTCGAAGCTTTCGCGCACGATGGGAGTGAACGGAAGCCCCAGCAGGCGCGACACCGCGACGGTGGCGATTCCCGCGTCGGCCTGGCCGGCGAGGATCGCCAGGCCCGCCTCGAAGTGCGTGTAGACCTCGGTTTCATAGCCCGGAATGGCCGACGGATCGATGCCGCTTTTCTGAAGATGGTAATCCAGCAGAAGCCGCGTTCCCGAGCCCTTCTGGCGGTTGACGAAGCGCACGCGCCCTCCGGCAAGATCGGAGAAGGCCTGTACGGGCCGTTCGAGCGAAGGGCCCGAGAGAAATCCCAGCTCGCGGTAGAACAGGTGCACCACGGCCACGCCGCGCCCCTGGAGATAGCGCGCGAGATACGGGATGTTGTACTCGCCGCTCTCCGGATCGAACAGGTGGCACCACGCGATGTCCGTGGCGCCGTCCGCGAGAAGGCGCAGGCCCTCGCTCGAACCGGTCGAAGAGGAGAATATATTGAAGCCGTCTGCCTCGTGCTTCATGGTGCCCAGAAGGATGTCGAGAACCGGGTCGTTGCTTCCCGCGGCCAGCAGGGCGTTATCGGCACCCGGACGAACGCGGAACTCGTCCTTCACGCCCTCGAGCGCGTGCGAGCGAATCCACTGGTCGATGAGCTGCCGTGGGAACACCCACTTGCCGGTGACGCGCGTGCACGGTATCCTGCCGTCCTTGATGAGCGCGTACACCTGTTTCTCGTGGATGCCGAGGTACCCGGCCACCTGCTTTGTATTCATCATCTCTTCAGGCATGTGCCCCTGCCGCTCCGCCTTCATCCTTTGACGCGCTCCCGGCAGCGCTCGAGCTCGCGCGTGGCCGATTCGAGCTCGGCCGTGCGGGAGGCGATGCGCTCCTCGAGTTCGCGGTTAAGGCGCTGGATCTCCTCGCGGGCGCGGCGGTGCTCGGTGACGTCCACCAGGCTGAGGATGAGCCCGCCGACCCGGCCGTCCTCTTCGCGCACCGGCAGAAGGCTCCAGTCGCAGTAGATGACGTCCTCGCCGGGACGCGGAGAGTATTCGATGGGGTCCATAAAGGCGTAATGGGGGCGCGCCGTCTCCACTACGCTGCGGAACGTTTCCCGGTGCGACGGATTCATGAACACCTCAAAATGATTGCGTCCCGTGTAGAATTCCGGGTCGCGCCCGTTCAGCCAGGCGTAGGCGTGGTTGACGCGGATGTAGTTGAAGTCGGTGTCGAGATAGGCGATCATCAGGTTGATGTTGGAGAACATCTTCTCAAGCAGCTCGTTGTTCCGCCGCAGGTCCTCCTGCGCGCGCTTTCGGTCGGTGATGTCCTCGGTGCTTGCCAAAAGGCGCGCCGGCAGGCCGTCGGCGTCGCGGTTGAAGACCACGTGCCGGCTTCTCAGCCAGCGCCACTGGCCGCTCGCGTGGCGCGCGCGGTACTCTATCTCCGCCACCTCGTTGTCACCCATCGAGGCCGTCTTTTTCAGGTATTCGATCAGTTTCGGCGAGTCCTCGGGATGCACCACGATGCCCGCCATGTCGGGCCCCTCGTCGCGGATGCGTTCCGGCGTGTACCCCAGTATCCTGGCCACCTGATCGTTCGAGTAGACGGTACGCCGCTTCTTGAGGTCGTACACGTGCAGTATGCTCGGCGTAGTGTCCGCTATGCGACGTATGAAATTCCTCGTTACCCGAAGCTCCTTTTCGTGGTGCTTGAGTTCCTCCTCCACGGATACCAGGTCGCTCAAATCGGTTATCACCATGCAGGCGTGCGTCACTCCTCCCATCATCAGCGGAAAGATGGACACGTACGCCGGCACAACGCGGCCGCCGGCGGCGCGGAGGTCGAGTTCGATGCGTCCCGAACGACCGTCGAGAGTGGCGTAAAAAAGATCGAGGAAGGCGTCCATCTCATCCTGGCCGACAAAGTCGTAAAAGCTCGCGCCCGCGGCCCTCTCCGCGGGGAGACCGGCCATGCGCAGAAAGCCCTCGTTGCACGTCCGTATACTCCCCGCGGCGTCCAGCACCACGGCGCCCTCGTTCATCGTATCCACTATCACGCGGCAGGCGTGCTCGGCCTCCGCCGGACCGAAGGAAGAGGGTATGGACGTCGCGGGCGCCGGACGCGCATCCCCGCCGCCCGCGCCTTTCCGAGGGGCGCCGGCGCCCTTTTTGCCGGAAGCTGTGCTTTTTTTATTCATTTCGGACGCAGTACAAACCCGGCGGAAAGCCCTGTCAATAAA